>JASHTQ010000774.1 GCA_030040475.1 Streptosporangiaceae bacterium | reverse complement strand
GTGCCGGCGGACGCCGGCGAGAGCCCGTAGGCGGACAGCAAGGACGCGGTGAAGCCAGGCGGGATCACGATGGCGGCGTAGGCATTGCCGCTGTTCAGCTGGCTCTCGGCGTGGGCGTACGAGCCCTCGTCGAGCGAGAGCCGGGTGGTCACGGCGCCGGTGTGCAGCAGGTCCGAGGCCACCTCGGCGCCGAAGTTGACCTGGCTGCCCTGCAGGGTTGCGCCGCGGTCCTCGTTGACCAGTGCCACGGGCAGTCCGCTGAGGTGTCCTGTGGGGTTGACGATGGCGCCGATGTAGAACAGCGTCATGAAGAACATCAGGATCGCCGTCAAGCCGATCGGGGCAAGCCACAGGGTGCGCACCCGCAGCAGGTTCGCTGCGCGGATCTGCGGCGTGCCGCCGCGGCTCGCGCTTCCTTGCTGCTTTTGAGAGTTCATGGTCCCCCCTTCCCGCCTCGATGCTTTCATCGCGGGTGCCCGAAGTACATGAGTTCCCAGATCGCCTTGTCCGCGAATTCCTCGGCGAGCGCGCCGGCGCGGAAGTACTGCACCCGGCACTGGCCGCTGAAGCGCAGGTAGGCGCCGTCGAAGCCGACCAGCGTCGCCGCGAGCCGCTTGATGCCGTGGATGCCTTCGATCAGCCTGGCGCGCGTGAGGACGTCCTCGAGTGTGTAGGTCAGCACATAGCGGTCGTCCCCGTCCTGGTAGCTGTAGCGCAGCACGTTCGCCACGGGCTTGCCGGTCTCCTCGTCAGTGTGGACATCCTCCACAGTGAAGGCGACCTTGCTGGCGTCGCCGGTGAGGATGTGCCCGCCCTTGGCGAGCATGAAGTTCGGGATCGACGCGTAGCCGTACTTCTGCTGCGCGGTCACGTACGACGTGATCACGGAGTACGGGCCTGCCTGGCCGCGCGCCCAGTACCAGTCGTGGATGAGCTTCTGCAGGGCGGCATTGCCCCAATTATGGTCGTGGTAGCCGATGCCGGCGGTCTCGTGGCCCTCGTCGCCGATCCGGTAGCGCACCTCGACCGTCCCCTGCGGGACGGCGGGCATCCAGGCGAACACGCGGGCCTTATCGGCGCCGAAGTAGACGTGCCCGGTTCCCGGCCGCCACGACGGGACCTGGCGGGTCAGCGTCACATCGACGCTGACCTCGTCGATCGCGGCGGTGATGCGGTAACGGTGCAGATCCCCCTCGAACCGGTTCCCGGCGATGCGCACGTCGGCGCGGCCGGTCGCAGCCGAATAGCTGTCGGCCGCGAAGACCTGCGACTTCTGGAAGCTGCGGCCGTCGGGCAGGTCGAGGTTGATGCGCACCAACGGCGTGAGCGGCTTCTGCGGCTCGGTGAAGTCCTTGTCCTGGAAGACGACGACGAGCGCCGCGCCGTCGTCCAGGTGCGCGTCGAAATACCACCACTCGAACGTGCCGCGGCCGCCGTCGGTGCGGGCACCGTCCTCCCAGGGAGCGATGGTGTCGGGGGAGAGCCCTAGGCGCTCGTAGTCGGCGTCGCTCGCGGCCCGTCCCGCTAGGGGTGTGGTCATGGTCATGGCGTACCTCCCATAAAGAAGGAATATTCCCTTTAATGATGCGCCCGCCGCGCCCCTCCCGTCAAGAATGAATATTCCTTCTACTTGTGATACGGTGGGGTCATGCCCCGGATCACTGACGAGCGGCGCGAGGCCCGGCGCGAGCAAATCCTCGAGGCGGCCCGCGCCTGCCTGCAAGAGCACGGCCTGGAAGCCGTGTCGATGGAGATGATCATCGCCCGCTCCGGCCTGTCGACCGGCGCCGTCTACGGCCACTTCAAGGGCAAGGACCAGATCATCAAAGCCATGGTGACCGACGGGACGGCGGCGCTGGGCAGGCAGCTCGCTCCGGTCCTGGCTAATCCCGAACCGCCGCCGCTTCCGCAGTTCGCCGGGCAGCTGCTACGCGCGATCGCGGACTTCGGCCAGGACCAGCCCGGCGGCATCGACCGGCTGCTGGTCTCCCTGCACGGCTGGAGCCACTCCCAAAGCGACCTCGAGCTCAAGACGGCCGCCCGCGCCGCCTACCGCAGGCTGCGCGAGCTACTGGCCGACACGGCCCGGCGGTGGCAGGCGGCCGGGACGCTCGGCCCCGGCGCCGACCCCGGCGCGGTCGCGCAGCTGCTGCAGTCGATCATCCTGGGATTCGTCGCCCAGCGGGGACTGGCAGGAGACGCGGACGTGCAGGCGCACGCCAGCGCCCTGGACGCGCTGACACAACGATGCCCCGCCGACCGGCCGAACGGCCGGAGCGCCGCCCTCGACGACACCGGGCGCTGAAGCCCGCGGCACCGCCTTCCCCGCCCGGATACCGGCCATAACGCCCGCAGGCCGACGCCTTCGCCGCCTAACCGAAAGCGCGAGCCGGCGCCCATTCCTGATGACATGGGCCAGGCTCCCGAAGAGTCCCTGGCACGAGGGACGGCGGTCGGGCCGGCGCCCCCCATGCGGGCTGGATCATGTCGGTATTGATTCCTCTTCGGCGGTGAGGGCGGCGTCTGCCAGGCCGGGGGCGGTGCTGCGGTTGCTGGTTGCGGTTACGATCAGGACCGCCGCGAGGGCGAGGAAAATGACCAGCCCGCCGTAGGCGCGGGTTACGCTGGACAGCCCCCAGGTTGAGATGAGCTCGCCGGCCAAGAAGGCGGGGATCGCCGCGCCCAGGTAGCTGAACAGGTAGATGCCGGACAGCAGCCCGGCGCGGTGTCCGGGTGCGAGCCCGCCCATCAGGGTGCGCATGCCGCCGTGGAACGCGCCGCCGAAGGCGAGTCCGGCGGCAATGCTGGCCGCGAAGAAGCCGGGCGTGGACCTCTGGCCCACTGAGATCAGCACGCCGACGACCGCGAGGCTGAGGATGACCGAGCCTACCGACATAGCGATCCGCGGCTTGAGCCTGGCGGCGAGCGGGCCGCCCAGGGCGCTCGGCGCGACCAGTGATGCCACCGCGAAGCCGGCGAACAGGCTCCCGCTGTGGCCGAGCTCGGCGGCGGACAGGGACGGGGCGAGGGCCTGGTAGAAGCCGGCCAGGGCCCAGCATGCAATGAAGATCGCGGAGGCGCCGATGAACAGCGTCCGAACCGGCCGGGGGATGCGGACTGCGGGGGTCAGCGAGGCAAGGGCTCCGGGCAGCCGCGGGCTGGTCTCGGGCGACAGGAGGATGCCGATGGCGCAGACGGCCAGGGCCGCCGCGAAGATGTAGTAGCTGAGGTGGCGGGGGTCGGTGCCGTACTGGACGATGGCCCCGGAAATGATGGCCCCGATGGCCAGGCCGCCGACCGGCCCGCCGCTGGTGACGGCGGTCGCGATCCGGCCGTGCCCGCCGGGGTGCCGGGGCGGGTCGAGGTCGACGACATACGCCGCCACCGCGCTCATGGCCAGCCCGGTGGCGAATCCCTGCAGGGCGCGGCCTAGCAGGAGCAGGGTGAGCCCGTGCACGGCGGCGAGTACCAGCAGGCCGGCGATGCCGAAGGTCATCGAGGCCAGGCTCGCGGCGCGGCGGCCGATGTGGTTGGACAGGTGGCCGAGCATCAGCAGCGCGAGCGCGGCAGGAAGGATGTAGATCGCGAGCGAGGCGGTGAGGTCGGCATCGGTAATGCCGAGACGCTGCTGGTACAGGCCGTACAGCGGGGCGGGTGAGCCGGCCGCGGCGCCGATGAGGACCAAGGCGGACGAGGCTACGGCCAGGGCCGCGGGCCGTGGCAGGCGCCGCCGCTGGGCCGGCTGGCCCGGGCTGGTGACGGGTGGTGCGTCGTGGGAGGTGGTCATGGCGGTTCAGCCTTCCGGGATCAGCACGACACGGCCGCGGATGGCGCCGGCCTCGCTGCGTTCGTGGATGAGAGGGGTGTCGGCGAGCGGGCGTCGGCTGGTGATGTCGAGCCGGAGCTGCCCGGCCTCGACAAGCTGGATGATCCGGGCTAGTTGCGCCGGGTCGCTGCGGACGCTGAAGAACACCACGCGCACGTCCCGGGCGGGGAAGTCCCCGCCCGGCGAGGTCGCTGACACGAGGATGCCGCCGGTCTGGATGACGGCCAGCAGCGCCTCGGTGTCCTGCCTGGACCCGGGGACGAGGTTGACCGCCAGGTCCACCGGGCGCCGTACGGCGTCGGAGACCTTCACGGCGGTGTAGTCGATGATCTCGTCAGCGCCGTGGGAGTGCACGATCGCGGCGCTGCGCGGGCTGGCGGTGGCGATGACGTACGCTCCGGCCCGGCTGGCGAGTTGGACGGCGAACCCGCCGACGCCGCCGCCGGCCCCGTTGATGAGGACTCGCTGCCCGGATCGAAGGTCGCCGTGCTCGAACAGGGCCTGCCAGGCCGTCAGGGCCGGGACCGGGATCGCGGCGGCGTCGGCCAGCGGGATGCCCGGGGGTACCGGCACCAGGACGCCGGCTGGTGCGGCGGCGAACTCGGCCGCTGCCCCGGGTCCGGTCATGGGGAGAAAGCCCGCGACAGCCTGCCCGACCGCAGGGACGCTGACCCCGGCACCGAGCTCGACGACCGTCCCGGCCAGGTCGAGCCCGAGCGTGTGCGGGAGGCTGACAGGGAAGATCTGGCGGATGATCCCGGACCGGAACCAGGTGTCCACCGGGTTGAACGCCGTGGCCGCGACCTTGACCAGCACCTCGCCCGGGCCAGGCCACGGCCGCTCGGCCTCCTCGTAGCGCAGCACGCTGACATCGCCGTACTCGTGGAACCGGATCGCCTTCATGCCTGCTCCTTCCTGTCGGATCTGCCCACGGCTCAGCAGGCAGTCCGGCCGCCGTCGACGGCCACGACCGCTCCGTGCATGAAGCTGGCGTCGTCAGACACCAGATACGTGATGACCGCGGCGATCTCCTCGGGCGAGGCCGTACGGCCCGCCGGAGCCATAGCGGCCAGCTGGTCCCGCATCTCGCTGACCGCGGCCGTGCCCTCGGTGCGGGTCGGGCCCGGGTTCACCGCGTTGACCCGGACCCCGTGAGGGCCGAACTCGGCCGCCCAGGCCTTGGTAAGCAGGTTCAGGGCGGCCTTGCTCGCCCCGTAGAGCGCCATCCCGGCCATCCCGAACTCGGCGGCCATCGTGCCCACGTTGACGATCGCGCCCGCGCCGCGCGCTGCCATCGCCGGAGCCAGCTGCGCCACCAGCACGAATGGGACCTTCACGTTGACCGCGAACACCCCGTCGATGTCCGCCTCTGTCATGTCGGGAGTGAGCCCGGCCGGAAAGACGCCGGCGTTGTTCACCAGGATGTCCACCCGCCCGCCGCCGGCCTCGACAGCCCGCCGGGCCAGTTCCCTGGCTGACTCGGCGCTGGCCAGCTCGACAGCGAGAAAGTCCGCCTTCCCGCCCGCGGTGCGGATCGCCGAAGCGACAGCCTCGCCGCGGGCGACATCACGGCCGCCGGCCAGCACGTGCGCACCGCGCTCGGCCAGCGCTAGCGCCGTGGCCTTGCCGATGCCACTACTCGCTCCGGTCACCAGAGCCACGGTTCCTGCGAGGATCGCGGTCATGTCGGTTGATCTCCCTTGCATCCCATGACGGTCGCCATCAAAGATTCTGGAATGGTCGTTCAAGAACGATAACACTGTTGGACCGATCGTTCAAACTGTTTGGTAGGATGGGGCCATGCCACGCGGAAAGACCTTTGATCCGGACGAGAAGATCGACCGGGCCGTCGAGCTGTTCTGGCAGCGCGGCTGCGACGCCGTCAGCGTCCAGGATCTCGTCGAGACGCTCGGCCTCAACCGGGGCAGCCTCTATGACACCTACCGGGGCAAGGAGCAGCTCTGGCTGCGCGCGCTCGCCCGCTACTGCGAGCTGCGCAACGCGCGCCTGGCCGAGTTGCTGGACGAATCCGCCGGGCCCGTGTTGCCTCGACTCCGCGCGCTGCTGACCGAGGTGGCCGGGGCCGGCGCCGACGGCCCCCGCGGCTGCCTGGTGGTCAACGCCGTCACCGAGCGCACCACCGATCCCGCGACGCGCGAGTTCGCCGTGCGCCAGATCAACCATGTCGAGGACGTGCTGCGCCAGGCACTGGAGCAGGCACGGGCAGCGGGCGAGATCCCCGCAGCCTCCTCACCCCGCCAGCTAGCCCGCTTCCTCGTCATCCTGCTGCAAGGGCTGCACGTCTACGACAGGGCCACCGCCGATCCCGGCCCGGCCCGCGACGCCATCGACGTCGCAATCGCCGCGATCCTCACCCGTGGCAGATCTGAATGATGTTGCTCAGCGCCCCGGCCGAGGTCCTGATAGTGCGGCTGGCCTCGCAGACGGCTAGCTCTTTCGGCCGGGCGCGCGGCGAACTGGAGCGCGTCCTTGATGACGTGTCGGCTGTCAAGGCGCGGCGGGCTTAGGTCGCGCTCGGTTTACCGCCTGTCGCCTGGCCGCTGCGGTGGCTGGTGGCATCTGTGGGGCAGCCGGGCTGACCTGCGGTTGCTCTCTCAGGCGCCTAGAGCAGGGGTCGCCGAATTAGAAAGCTCAGCCTTGTAAGATTAAGCTTGCAAGGTTAGCCTTGACATATGCACGCGGAGCAGGAAGTCGAAGAAGTGGCTGCGGCCGTGTACCTGAGCGTGGGCCTGTTCAAGCGGCGGCTCCGGCAGGTGCCGGCCCCCGGCGAGCTGTCGCTGCCGGAGTCCTCGGCGCTCCGGAAGCTGGAGCGCGGCGGCCCGGCCACGGTGACCGCACTGGCCAGGGCCGAGCAGATCAGCGCGCAGTCGATGGGAGCGACGCTGAGCACGCTGGAAGCGCGCGGCCTGGTCATGCGCCAGTCCGACCCCGCCGACGGCAGGCGCGCGGTCATATCGGTCACCGAGGCGGGCCTGTCCGCGCTCAGCGACAAGCGCAACGCGCGGATCGCGCAGCTGGCGCGGGCGCTGGCGGCCGGATTCACACCCGCGGAACTGGGCCAGCTGATGGCGGCCGCACCGCTGATCGAGCGCCTGGCCGAAAGCATCTGAGGGCTGAGCGACGCCAGGGGGACGCGATACCAGGAGAGTGAATGGCGAAGAAGCCTGCCGCGGTGAGCGATCGCTACCGATGGGTGGCGCTGACGAACACGACCGCCTCCATGTTCATGGCGACACTGGACGGCTCGATCGTCATCATCGCCCTGCCGGCGATCTTCCGCGGCATCGGGCTGGATCCGCTGGCCCCGGGCAGCATCTTCTACCTGCTGTGGATGATCATGGGCTACCGGCTCGTCCAGGCCGTGGCCGTGGTCAGCCTCGGCCGGCTCGGCGACATGTACGGCCGGGTGAAGATCTACAACGCGGGCTTCGTCGTCTTCACCCTCGCCTCGATCATGCTCTCGTTCGACCCGTACCACGCCGGTGCCGGGGCGATCTGGCTGATCGGCTGGCGGTTCCCCCAGGCCATCGGGGGGTCCATGCTGATGGCGAACTCGGCCGCGATCTTGACCGATGCCTGGCCGGCCTCCAAGCGCGGCTTCGCGCTGGGCACCAACCAGATCGCCGGCCTGTCCGGCCAGTTCGTCGGCCTGGTTGCCGGGGGCCTGCTGGCCGCCATTGACTGGCGCCTGGTGTTCTGGGTCAACGTGCCCGTCGGCGTGTTCGGCACGCTGTGGGCCTACCTGCGGCTGAAGGAGATGGGCGAGCGCCACCGCGCCCGCATGGACTGGTGGGGCAATCTCACCTTTGCAGCCGGCCTGGGCGCAGTCCTGGTCGGCGTCACCGTGGGCATCCAGCCCTATCACGGCCACTCCATGGGCTGGACCAGCCCCACGGTGATCGGCCTGCTGGCCGGGGGCCTGCTGCTGCTCATCGCGTTCGGCGTCATCGAGAGCAAGATCGCCGAGCCCATGTTCCAGCTCAGCTTGTTCCGGATCAGGGCGTTCACCGCCGGCAGCATCGCCGGCCTGGTCATGGCCATCGCCCGGGGCGGCCAGCAATTCATGCTGATCATCTGGCTGCAGGGGATCTGGCTGCCCTTGCACGGCTATGCCTTCAGCCAGACCCCGCTATGGGCGGGCATCTTCCTGCTGCCGCTGACCGCCGGGTTCCTCGTGTCGGGCCCTGTCGCCGGGATACTGTCCGACCGGTTCGGCTCCAGGGGTATCGCCACCGCCGGAGCGGCGGTGGCCGGCGCCAGCTTCATCGGCCTGATGCTGCTGCCCGTCAGCTTTCCTTACTGGGCATTCGCGCTGATTATCGGGGTGAACGGGATCGGCAACGGCATGTTCGGCGCACCCAACTCCTCCTCGATCATGGGCAGCGTCCCGGCCCGGCACCGCGGTGCGGCCTCGGGCATGCGCTCCACCTTCCAGAACTCCGGCACGGCACTGTCGATCGGCGTGTTCTTCTCGCTTATGATCGCCGGGCTAGCGGCCAGCTTGCCGAAGACGATGACCCACGGCCTGGAACAGTACGGCGTCCCGCAGGCCATCGCCCACCAGATCGGCTCCCTGCCCCCGGTGTCGTCGCTGTTCGCCACCGTGCTGGGGGTCAATCCCGTGCGGCACCTGCTGGCGCAGGCCCACGCACTGTCCTCGCTCCCGGCGGCGAGCCAGCAGGTACTCACCGGGCGGGAGTTCTTCCCCGCGCTTATCTCGGCGCCGTTCCACCACGGCCTAGTCGTGGTGTTCGTGACGGCCGCCTCACTGGCGGCAGTGGCAGCCTTCGCATCCCTGCTGCGCGGCGGCTACCCTGTCCCGCCGGAGTCCGGACCCCGGCGGGCAGCCGAGGCCCCCGCCGAAGGGACGAAGGCGTCGTCCCACACCGCACCGCCGAGAGGGACCGCGCCTGGCGGGGACGCAGTAAGCCGAAGCGGCTGACGCGGATTCCGAGGAACGACCGGGCGCGTCTCGAGGTATGGCGCCTGACCGGCTCACGGCTCCAGCCCGGAGTTGCCGTACGGCGAAGAACATTGCTGTGGCAGCGGGGAAGGTGCTCGCCGTCGGGCCTCCCCGGCGGGTGTTTTGTCCTTTCTGTCGCTTATCGGTGTGGATTTGCGGGGTGGATCCGGTGTACTCCCGTGCACAAAAGCCGTCCCAAAGCCACGATCCACCCCGGAATTAGGGGCCGGGTCACCGCCCGGCGCGGCGCTCGCCGACTTGCGTGACGGCTGTGACGTCCGAGGGCGACTGGCCTGCACGCTCACGCGCTTACCGTTGCCGCGACCGTCAGCCGGCGGCCAGGAACCGCGTCTGCACAGTTGGCGTGGCTCCCTCTTCGGTTATCGCTGGTCCGCGTCCCTCCGCGACCCCAGGATGTGGTGCCGGTGTGATGCTGAGTGCTGTGCGGTGCGGCCGGGGCACCCGGGTCGCGGCCCGAGGGTGATGAAACCCCGGTTCCACTACCCTCCAGTGTGCTGAAACCGGGGTTTCATTCCGCAGCAGCGGCCTCGCTCAGAGGGCCAGCTCGGCCTCGATGGTCAGCCGGCGGCCGGGCCGGGCGTGTGCAGAGTCGGACTGGCCCGCTCTGGCGAAGTCCGCGACATCCTCCTGCGCCTTGACGCCTCCATCGTCCAGTGGGTCGACGAGCCAGAAGCGCTCGATCTGCGTCAGCCGAAGATCTCGTCCATGACCTCGGCACCACGGGTTAGCGCGGGCACGATCTTGTGCCGGTACACCAGTTCCGTCGTGGCGGTCTGGTTGTGCCCGGCCAGCAGCGCGATTGCCTCCACCGGCACGCCATGAGCCGACAGCAGCGACACGAACGTGTGCCGAAGCTCCCGCGGCACCCACGGCCTGCCCAGCCCGGCGGCCGCGGTGATCACCCGGAACTGCCTCCGCGCGTTGTGGTCATCCATCGGCGTCCCCACCGCCGAGGCGAGCACCAGCCCGTGATCCTGCCACAGCGGCCCGCCCGCCAGCCGGTCCCCAGCTTGCCGCACCCGATGCTCCCGCAGCGCCTCCACGCAGCCCGCCCGCCACCTGCTTATGCAGATCCCGCAGCTTCTCCCGGACCTCGGTCTTGGTCCGCCCAGACACCTTCTTCCGAACCCGCGCCCCAGACGGGCTTGAACCCAAGGCTCACCGCCCCGATGTACCGGTTTTTCGACGCGCCCCAGTAGATCGAGTCCTCGCTCTGCCCCCGCCGCTTGCTCAAAGAAGCCCGCGTCACGGGAGCCACCATAATCCGACTCGCTCCCTACCACACCGATGACGATCCCGATAACGCCCTGACCAGCGCGCCCGGCAGGATTCGAACCCGCGACCCGCTGCTTAGAAGGCAGAGGGGAGGAAGCGCTGTGCGTTCTCGTAGGTAGACCAGGTAGAGGCGCCTTATCCTGGAGCGTGGTCGGCATAGTTATCTGCTCTCGCATTGTGAGACGCCCACTCATGCCGTCTCGGAGCCGTTAGGACTACTCGACAAGCCAGCTTGCCGAAGGATGCTGACACCCGGCCTGTTGACTAGAAACCTGACCAACGTAGACTATGATTTTGACTATGACTATTGCCGCGACACCGGTGCCGCTTTCCGAGGCCAAGGCACGCCTGTCCGAACTGGCCAGGCGGGTACGCCAGCAGCATGAGCGGATCACGCTGACCCGCAACGGCGAACCCGAGGCCGTCCTAGTCTCCGTGGACGACTTGGAGGGCCTGGAGATGACTCTGGAGATCCTCGGCGACAGCGACGCGGTCGCCCGAATCTCTGAGAGCCTGGCCGCACTCGGCCGCGGCGAGCCCGGCGCCGACCTCGCCACCGTCCGGCAGGATCTGGCCCGGCGCCGCGCCACGAGCGCGTGAGCACCGAACCCGAACAGCATTACCAGATCCGGTTCCAGCCCGCTGCCCGGCGGGCCATCGCGAACCGGCTTCCCGAGACGGTCGCCGCGGCCGTGCTGGAATTCTGCGAAGCCGCTCTCGCAGTCAACCCGCACCGCGTCGGCAAACCGCTATTCGGCCCGCTGGCTGGCTGTCACGGGGCACGCCGCGGCACCTACCGGATTGTCTACCGAATCGACGAAGGCACCCGCACAGTTCACGTCCTCGACATCGACCACCGCGCCGAGATCTACCGCCCGCACGTCCGATGATGTTTGAGCCCGGCGTACTGCCAGGTCAGACAGCATTAGTAGGCGCAGGTAGGTTCGACCGGCCCCTCGCTTATAAGCAGGAAGCCGCCTAGCGCTGTGCCCTGCTCAGGAACGCTCAAGACGGTATGTTTTGGCTGGTCAGCGCGCCCGGCAGGATTCGAACCCGCGACCCGCTGCTTAGAAGGCAGCTGCTCTGTCCGGCTGAGCTACGGGCGCCCGAAGATAATTTTGCACGGCGAATGTCACACATAGGCCACACGAGGGTCGCAGTGTGTCGCGCCGCTGGGCCGCTACCCGTCTCGTGCCCAACCAAGCTACCGGCCCCGCGTCAGCACAGCCCCCCGTACGGTCCGGTCGGCCCAAGATCGTGACCCAGGCCGCAGCCCAGCGCCCTGACCTGGGCATCCTACCGACACACGGGAACCCCCCGCCGCCACGCACCGGTCCAGGATCACGAACGACGTCGGCTCGGCAGTTCAGCAAAGGCTCCCTAACACACTTGCCGAAGCCAAGGCTCCGCAAGTGAGTCTGCCTGGACGAAGCGCTCGCTAAGTCAGCTCAAGAAACGAGGTCACCGACCGCCGGATCCCGGCCGCGTCCAGTCCCTGCATCCGGGCGTGATCGCCCGGCGTCCCGTACCGCCGCAGCTCCGGGTCCCTGACCCCCAGCCCGAGCACCCGGTGCGGCCGGCCGCTCAGCGCCGAGCTCACCGCCGCCGAAGACGTGCCCGCCAGGTACGGCTCCGCCAGCACGACCACGCCAGAACCAGAAGCCACCGCGCGCAACCCGCCGGCATCGAACGGCCGCACCGTGGTGGCGTACGCGACTCCGACGTCCAGGTCCGAGACCGCTTCGAGCACCGGATCAAGCAGAGGCCCCACCGCGACCACCACCCCCAGCGACCCCTCCCGGACCACCTGCAGCCGCTCCGAAACAGAGACCGCCGACCTGTTCACCTCCGTCGACAGCCGGATATAGGCAGAACGCCCGGACCCGAGCGCCCCCACCGCGGCGCGCAGCACCGAGGGAACCTCGTCCGGATGCCCGGGCACGTGCACCGAGAACCCCGGCACCGCGCCCACCAGCAAAACGTCCTCCGGCGCCTGATGCGTCCGGCCCGACTGGGCGGAGTCGTAGGACGCGCCGACGCTGACCAGCACAGTCGGCGCCCCCTGGTGCCCGATGTCGAGCTTGACCTGCTCGAACGCACGCTCCACCAGGAACGGCGCGTAGGTGTGCACGATCGGCCGCATCCCGGCGAGCGCGAGCCCGCCGCCGACGCTGACCATGAGCTGTTCCCTGATGCCCACGTTGAGCACCCGAGCCGGATGCCTGGCCATCGCCTTGCCGAACAGGTCCGCCGAGATGTCCGCCAGCACGACCGCGGTCAGCGGATCCTCCTCGAGCAACTCCACCGCCGCATCGCGGAACGCCTCACGCATGTCGCCCACGACCCTCACCCCTTCCTCTCCACCGACGCCACGACCAGCAAAGGCCCCACAGAAGACGCCGCAGGAGACGCCACAGGAGACGCCGCAGACAGCGCCTCGGCCAGCGCGCCGTGGTCCCGCCCGTCCACCCGCGTCACCGTCCACCCGGCGACCGCGAACTGGGCCTCGATGCCGCCGGCTCCCCAGCCCCAGGTCGAGGACTGGTTGTCCACCGCGATCACGGTGAGGTTCGGCAGCCCGGCCGCGCCCGCGTACACGATCGCCTCGCCGTTGCTCCCCTCGTCCAGCTCCGCGTCCCCCACCAGCACGAACACCCGCGGTTCAGGCAGACCGCGCGCCAGCAGCCCGTGCGCGAGCCCGACCCCGAGCGGCAGCCCGTGCCCGAGCGACCCGCTGGAGATCTCCACCCCGGGGACCAGGTTGCGGTCGGGGTGATAGCCAAGCGGTGAATCGGCGGACCCGAACCCCGGCAGCCACTCCTCCGGGAAGAACTCCTTCGCCGCGAGCACCGCGTAGTAGGCGGCCGGCCCGTGCCCCTTGGACAGCAGGAACCGGTCCCGCCCCGGGTCGTCCACCGTCCCCGGCGACACCCGCAGCACCTGGTCGTACAGCACCCACAGCACGTCAAGCGTCGACGTCGCGCTCGGCCCGTGCTTCTCGTCCCCTGTCATCGCCGTCATCAGCCCGGCAAGCTCCGCGTATGTCCTGCTCATAACCCCACCCTGCCCCCGCGGAAGCGAAACCGCATCGGCCGCCCGCCCGGCCGGCCCTCCGTCGATGGTCCTAGGCCCCGTGGCGCATGGAACGGAATGGCGCCTCATGGACCGCCATGAGGAATAGACGCGCGCGGGAGCCGCGACCACATGACCGCGACGTGGCCGCACCCGGGCTCCGGCCCGCAGCCTGCCTCTTCGCTGCCGATCACCACGCGCCCAGGCGTCACCCCAACCCCTACAGCCTGCTGCGCATCCGTCTTCATCTGGCCGGCCCGCGACAGGGTGCCGGACCCCGGGCCGGAACAATGGCTGGGTGCCCCGACACCCGTCCCGCCGCCGCCCGTCATGGCCGCTGGCGGCGGGCCTCGCGGCGGGCGTGGCGCTGGACGCCCTGCTCGGCGACCCGCGCCGCGGCCATCCGGTGGCCGCGTTCGGCCG
>JASHTQ010000104.1 GCA_030040475.1 Streptosporangiaceae bacterium | reverse complement strand
CCGAGCTCGGGAACTCCGTCCGGGTGCTGGCCACCCGGCTGCGCGAGATGGGCGTCGGGCCCGGCGACCGGGTCGCCTCCTGCATGCCGAACACCCCGGCGACCGCGATCGCGATGCTGGCCGCGACGAGCATCGGCGCGATCTGGGCCAGCTGCTCGCCCGATTTCGGCAGCCGGGGGGTGAGCGACAGGTTCGGGCAGCTGTCGCCGACGGTCCTGTTCTGCGTGGACAGCTACCGTTACGGCGGCCGCGACTACGACCGCAGCGCCGAGATGGCGCAGGTCATCGACGCCCTCGGCAGCGTCAGGCACGTGATACATGTTGCTGGCCCGCTGGCCAGGCCGGTGCCCGGCGCCCTGACCTGGGACGCGCTGATGGATCACCCGACGGTGCCGGCCGCCGGGTTCGAGTTCGAGCAGGTGCCGTTCGGGCACCCGCTGTGGATCTTGTTCTCCTCCGGCACCACCGGGCTGCCCAAGGCGATCACGCACAGCCACGGCGGCATCCTCATCGAGCAGTTCAAGCTGCAGACGCTCAACATGGACCTGCGGCCGGGCGACCGGCTGTTCTTCTACACGACGGCCGGCTGGATGATGTGGAACTTCCTCGTCAGCTCGCTGCTGCTCGGCGTCCGGCTGCTGCTGTACGACGGGAATCCCGGGTACCCGCGGCCTGACGTGCTGTGGGAGATGGCGCAGAACGCCGGGGCGACGATGTTCGGTGCCAGCCCCGCCTACGTCGACATGCTGTCGAAGGCGGGCGTGGTGCCCGGCGAGAGGTGGGACCTGTCCGCGCTGCGCGCCGTCATGCTGGCCGGCTCGCCGGTTTCCGCGCAGTGCGCCGCCTGGTTCTACCGCAACGTCTCCGGCGACCTGTGGCTGCACGTCGGCAGCGGCGGCACCGACGTGTGCAGCGGGTTCACCGGCGGCGCGCCCACGCTGCCCGTCTACGCGGGCGAGCACCAGGCGCGCAACCTCGGCGTGGCCGCGTTCGCGTTCAACGACCGCGGCGAGCAGGTCACCGGCGAGGTCGGCGAGATGGTGATCACCCAGCCGATGCCCTCGATGCCGGTCCGGCTGTGGAACGACTCCGACGGCGAACTGTACCGGCGGACCTACTTCGCCGACTTCCCTGGCATCTGGCGGCAGGGCGATTTCTTCAAGGTCAACGAGCGCGGCGGCTGCTTCGTGCTCGGCCGCAGCGATGCGACCCTGAACAGGCACGGCATCCGGATCGGCACCGCGGAGGTCTACGCCGCGCTCGAGTCGGTCCCGGAGGTCGCGGACGCGCTGATCGTCAACCTGGACCTGCCGGACGGCGGCTTCTTCATGCCGCTGTTCGTCACGCTGGCCTCAGGCGCCGTGCTCGACGACGCGCTGCGGGCCAGGATCGCCGACCGGCTCCGCACGCAGTACACGCCGCGGCACGTGCCCGACACGATCATCCAGGTCGCGGCGATCCCGGCCACGCTGACCGGCAAGAAGATGGAAGTCCCGGTTCGCAAGATCCTGCTGGGCGCGCCGCCCGACGAGGCCGCCAACCGCAACGCGATGGCCAACCCGCAGTCCCTGGACGAGTTCGCCGAGTACGCCAAGACGCAGCAGGACTACCGCCTAGGCTGAGGTCCGATGGACGACAATCCGTGGCGGACGCTCGGCAGCAGGCTCATCTACGCGAACTCCTGGATCCGGCTTCGCGAGGACGCCGTGATCAGGCCCGACGGGAGCGAGGGAATCTACGGCGTGCTGGAGGTCAGCCCGGCCGTGGGCATTGTCGCCATAAACGACAATGACGAAATCGCGCTCGTCACCCAGTGGAGATACACGCTGGGAAAAATGTCTGCAGAGATCCCGACCGGGGGCTCGCACGCGTCCGATCCGGACATGCTGGCGGCCGCCAAGCGCGAACTGCGCGAGGAGACCGGCCTTTCCGCGAGCACCTGGCGCGAGCTCGGCACGATCGACAACTGCAACGGGGTGACCGACGACGTCGGGCACATGTTCCTCGCCACCGGCCTGCAGGCGGGCCCGGACGCGCAGGATCCCGAGGAGCAGCTCACGGCGAGCTGGCTGCCCTTCGGCCAGGCGGTCGATCAGGTGCTGACCGGACAGATCACCGAGGCGGTGAGCATCGCGGCGATCCTGAAGGTGGAACTGCTGCGCAGGCGGGGCGAGGTTACTCCGGGTCCATCCTGACGTAGCCGAAGAACCCGCGGCGCTTGATGATCGCGGAGACCTCCTCGGGCACCATGGACTCCCACGACTCGTCGTGCGCGGCGATCCGCCGCAGCACATCCCTGCTGAAGATGTGCAGGTACTCGGGCTTGTAGTTGTCCAGGTTGACGAAGCTGCCGCGGCCGGCCAGGTAGTCATACAGCGGCTGCAGCTCGGGCTGGACCTTGATGTCGTCCACGGTCTTGAGCTCGTCGTCGGGAGCGGGCCGCAGCGGGTACACGTAGAGCTTGAGGCCGTTCTTGAACAGCCGCCCGAAGCTTTCCAGGATCCCGCCGGGCAGCTGCGCATGGTTCCTCTCGTCGAACAGGTCGATGAGGCTCGGCACCCCCATCACGATGCCGATCCGCTCGTTCGTCCGCTCCCCGATGTAGGCGGCCAGCCGGTAGTAGTCGAAGTAGTCGGTGATCAGCACGGTCTCGCCGCACGCGGCGAGCAGCTCGGCCCTGGCGAGGAAGTCCCGCCGGTCCACGTCCTGCCCGCCTGCCAGCAGGTTCCGCATCGTGATCTCCGTCAGCTGCAGGATCGGCTTGCCCACGACGGCGGGATCGGCCGCGAACTTGGCCTTGGCGGTCTCCAGCATGTCGAGGTTCACGTACGTCGGCGGCCGGAAGCTGCCCCGCTCCACGAGCACCGCCTTCTTGCGCAGCACCTCGCTGGGCTGCAGCACCTCGCGGTCGGGGCCGAACATGGCCACGCCGCTCAGCCCGAGCTGGACGAGCTTGACCGCCATCAGCCTGTTGTCCACGCCGCGGAACTCGATGCCGCGGAACTGGATCATGTCGATCTCGATGCGGCCGGTGGTCAGCCGGTCCAGCAGGCTCTCGATCAGCTTCTCCGGCTCGTGGTGGTGGAAGAACGCGCCGTAGAGCAGGTTGACCCCGACGATGCCGATCGCCTCCTGCTGCGCCCAGGCCTCGACGTCCAGCATCCGCACGTGCATCACGATCTGGCTCGGCTCGTCGTGCGCCTGGGACTGGAACTTCACGCCCATCCAGCCGTGGCACTCGTTGCCGCCGCGGTAGCTGCGCGCCACCACGGTGTCGGCGAACGCGAAGAAGCAGTTCGAGTCGCCGCGTTCCTCGCCCAGCCGCTCGACGTTGAGCTGGAACTCCTTGTCGAGCATGCCCTGCAGCCGGCCGGCGGAGACGTACCTGTCCGCCTTGCCGTACTCGGCGTCGCTGACCACCATGTCGTAGGCGGAGATCGACTTGGCCACGGTGCCCGCGGCGCCGCCGACGCGGAAGAACCAGCGGACCACCTCCTGGCCGGCCCCGATCTCCGCGATCGTGCCGTACCAGCGCGGGTCAAGGTTGATGCGCAGCGCCTTCTGATGCGTGTCGGATTGATCCGCGCCGACGAGGAGCTCGGTCATTGAAAGGTCTCCCTGCCTGCTCAGGCGGCGGCGGCGCTGCCATCGACGCGAGGATTGTACTAATTTCGCGGTATCGGCCGCCAGCCACGCGGGTTGCCTCACGGTGAACCCACTACGCTGAACGGGTGACCGAGACGGTGGCGCTGCAGCAGCCGGACTGGCCCGATCGCGACCGGCTGCAGGCGGTGGTACACGGCCTGGAGAAGATGCCGCCGCTGGTGTTCGCCGGGGAATGCGACCAGCTGAGGGAGCGGCTGGCCTGCGTGGCGCGCGGCGAGGCGTTCCTGCTGCAGGGCGGCGACTGCGCGGAGACGTTCGCGGGCACGACGGCCGACAGCATCCGGGGCAAGCTGCGCACGCTGCTGCAGATGGCCGTCGTGCTCACCTACGCGGCCAGCGTGCCGGTGGTGAAGGTCGGCCGGATCGCGGGGCAGTTCGCCAAGCCGAGGTCGGCGGCGACCGAGGTCAGGGACGGCGTGGCGCTGCCGGTCTACCGCGGCGACGCGGTCAACGGCCTGGAGTTCACCGCGGCGGCGAGGACGCCGGACCCCCGGCGGCTGCTTGACGCCTACCACTGCTCGTCGGTCACGCTGAACCTGTGCCG
>JASHTQ010000773.1 GCA_030040475.1 Streptosporangiaceae bacterium | reverse complement strand
CAGCGACCAGGGCACGGCCGCGATCTGGGGTCATGACGCCTCCGCGCAGGCGGAGCAGATCATCGACCAGGTGGCGCACCCGCGGGTACGTGACGAACTGCGCCGGGCCGGACGCGAGCTCGGGTTCCGGGTCTGATCCTGCCCGTCAGCCCAGCGGGACCCGCCACTGCAGACGGGTTCCAGGCGTCGGCGCGCCAGGGTCGGCCGGGGTGAGCAGCAGCTCGCCGCCGAGCTTCTCGGCGCGGCGGGCAAGGTTGCCCAGGCCGCTGCGCCTGCCGCCCTCGGGGAGGCCGGCTCCGTTGTCGGCGACCTGGACGGTGAGCAGCCCGCCCTTCTCGACGTCTACCGTCACGTCGACCTGGCTGGCGTGGGCGTGCCTGGCGGCGTTGGACAACGCCTCGCGCAGCGCGGCGAGCGCCTGCTCAGCCACCTCTGGGCCGATCTCGCCACCGACGCCCGCGCCCAGCCGCAGCGACGGGGCGAAGCCAAGCAGCGGCGTCATCTCGTCGACGACGGCGACGATGTCCCTGCGCAGATCGGGCCGGGTTGCGGTGCCGCGGGCCTGCAGCGCGAAGATGGTGGCGCGGATGTCCTTGATCGTCTCGTCCATCGCGTCCACCGCGTTGGTGATCCGGCTGGCGATCTCGGGCCTGGTGATCATCGGCATCGTGCCCTCCAGCGACATGCCGGTGGCGTAGAGCCGCTGGATGACCAGGTCGTGCAGGTCCCGCGCGATCCGGTCCCGGTCCTCGTACAGCGACAGGCGTTCGGCCTCGGCACGGGTGGCCGCGAGCTCCAGCGCGACCCCGGCCTGCGCCGCGAACGCGGCCACGACATCGACATGGGACTCGGGGAAGGGCGCAGCGCCGTGCCGACGGCCGACGGTCAGCACGCCGCGGACGTTGCCCGGCGCGCCGAGCGGGAACACGATCGCGGGCCCGATCTGGCTCATCGCGCCGCGCGCGGCGCGCGCGGCGCGCTCGTCGGCGGCGAAGTCCGTGGACGTCACCGGCTCGCCGCTGGTCAGCACCTGGCCGGACAGGGACTCGGTGACCGGCAGCACCAGGCCGCTGACGGCATCGGCGCCGTCGCCGTCGGCATGGCTGACCGTCATCCGGCGCCCGTCCTCCTCGGGCCGGGCCAGCAAGGCCAGGTCGGCGCCGGATAGCTCTCTGGCCTGCCGAGTGACGTCGGCCAGCACCTCGGCGGGATCCGCGCCGGACAGCAGCCTGGTGGTGACCTCGGCGCTGGCCTGAATCCAGCGCTGCTGGCGGCGGGCCGCGTCATACAGCCGGGCGTTCTCCAGCGCCACGCCGGCCGCGGCGCCGAGCGCGACGAGCACCGCCTCGTCGTCCTCGGTGAACTCCCCGCCGCCGCGCTTATTGGTCAGGTACAGGTTGCCGAACACCTCGTCACGGACCCGGACCGGGACGCCGAGGAAGCCCCGCATCGGCGGGTGCCCCTCGGGGAAGCCGGACGACTCCGGATGGTCGGCGATGTCCGACAGGCGCAGCGGCCTGGGATCGTCGATCAGCAGGCCGAGCAGGCCGCGGCCCTCGGGCCAGTGGTGGATCTGGGCGATCTGGTCCTGGGACAGGCCGACCGGGATGAACTCGGCCAGCCGCTTGCCCTCGCCGATGACGCCGAGCGCGCCGTACGTCGCGTCGACCAGGCCGACCGCGGTCTCGACGATCCGCCGCAGCGTGGACTCGAGGTCAAGGCCCGAGCCGATCGCGACGACCGCCTCGAGCAGGCCGCGCATCCGGTCCCTGGTCGCCAGCACGGCCTGCAGCCTTCCCTGCAGCTCGGCGAGAAGCTCGTCGAGCTGCAACTGCGGCAGCAACTGCGGGCGGTTCTCCGCACCCGGTTCCATCAGCTAAGCCTTCCCGGTGGCGATACATCGTCAGGTTATCCGGCCGTCGTTTGGCGGCGCTAGGCCCATGCAGTCAGCTATCTGACCAGCTCATAGTGGGGATTGATCATCGCAGGACGGCCGTCGTTACCGATGCCCACCATGCCGCGCAGCCGGATCTGCCTGCCTGGCTCGATGCCCGCGATGTGCGTCCGCCCGTAGAACAGTGCGGTCAGGTCGCCGGTGGAGTCGGTCACCTCGCAGGCCAGCGTCGAGCCGTTCGCCGCGGGCCTGACCTCGGCCGTGCGCAGGCGCCCTTGGACGGTGGCCCGGCCCGGCGACCGCAGCGACCCGATCGGGTCGGCGCCGGACGGCGGCACCGGCCGCTCGTAGTCCCTCAGGCCGCCGATCCCCGTTGCCCGCTTCGCGTGCAGCGTGTCGACCTTGTGCCGGACGTCGAACGGGATGATCATGGCGGCCGCGCCCGGGACCCGGCTGATCCGGCGGGCGATGCGGTCCGCGGTGTGGTCGTGCAGCAGCCGGCCGGCCAGCGGCGGGTAGCTCCGGCGCGGCAGCACGCAGGTGACATGGGTACCGGGCGCGGCTGCCTCGGCGGCGGCCAGCTGGGCGGCCGCGTGGGAGAGCCGCCGGTCGGGGCAGTCCGCCAGGTCGAGCGGGATGTTGATGCCGGCCTCGAGCCACTGCCGCCTGAGCCTGTCCGCCCGTGCGCTGTCGAGGCTGAAGTGCACCGCCCGCAGCACCGAGGGATGCAGGCTCTTCGCGTATCGGATGGCCGCGATGGTGGCCAGGTCGTAGCCGTCTACCAGAAGCAGGATCACGCGGCGGGAGTAGTTCGGCGGGTGCGGCTGCAGGTCGCTGCCGCTCGCGTCCTCGAGGATCGCGGCCTCCTTCCGGTACTGGCGGTTGAGCCGGATCAGCGCGTACACGAGCACCGGGAACAAGATCACGATCAGCCACGCGCCCTCGGTGAACTTGACCACCGCGAACAGGACCACGACGAGCGCGGTGTAGATCCCGCCTGCGGTGTTGATGACCAGGCGGCGGCGCCAGCCCGGCTCCCTGGTCCGGCGGTGGTACCTGGCCATGCCGAACCCGGCCATGGCGAAACCGGTGAACACGCCGATCGCGTAGAACGGGATGAGGGCGTCGACGGTGGCGCCCGCCGCGAGCATCAGCGACAGCGACAGCACGGCCAGCAGGATGATGCCGTTGGAGAAGACCAGCCGGTGTCCCCGCCTGGTCAGCCAGCGGGGCAGGAACGAGTCCTCGGCGACGAAGCTGGCCAGGAACGGGAAGCCGGTGAAGCTCGTGTTGCCGCCGGTGAACAAGATCGCCGCGGTCGCTGCCTGCAGCACGAAGAACATGACCCGCCCGGCGGGGGCGTGCCCGAAGACGGCGCCGGCCTCCTGGGCCAGCACGGTCGGGAACCCGGCGGTGTAGGGGGTGGCGTGCGTGACGTGCGCCAGCCAGGAGATTCCCGCGATCAGGAACGCGACTATCGATCCCTGCCAGGCCAGGATCTGCCGGGCGTTGCGGCCCTCCGGCGGGTTCAGCGCGCTGACCGCGTTCGAGACGGCCTCGATGCCGGTCAGCGACGAGCCGCCGTTGGCGAAGGCCCGCGCCATGATGTAGATCGCGCCGAAGGCGATCAGCCCGGAGTGCGAGCCGATGCCGACCGTGCCCGGGCCGGTCACCACGTGGTTCAGACCGCTGGTCAGCTCGCGGACCACGCCGGTGACGACCATCGCGATCACCGAGCCGGCGAACAGGTACGTCGGCGCGGCGAAAACCCGGCCCGCCTCCCGGATGCCGCGCAGGTTGCCCAGGCACATGACGCCGATCGCGGTCACCGAGATGACCAGCAGGATCTTGGGACCGATGACCGGGATCCTGGACAGCGCGGGGAAGGCGGACACGATCGCCGCGCTGCCCGCGGCCGTCTGCACCGCGACCGTGACCACATAGTCGATCAGCAGCGCCACCGCGGCGACCTGGGCGACGCGCGGGCCGAAGTTCTCCCGTGCCACCACGTACGAGCCGCCCGCCTTGGTGTAGACGGACACGACCTCGCGGTAGGACAGGACCACGAGCACGACGCCGAACAGGACAAGCAGCGTCATCGGCAGCACCAGCGTGAAGGCGGCCAGGCCGAAGAACGGCAGCAGCGCGTACAGGATCTCCTCGGTGCCGTAGGCCGCCGAGGAGAGCCCGTCGCAGGACAGCACGCCGAGCGCCAGCGGCTTGGACAGCCGCTCGTGCGTCAGCTGCTCGGTGACCAGCGGCGGCCCGAGCACCCGGCGCTTGACCGCGTACCAGAACCCGTCGGGCACCTCGGCCCGCGACCCCTTCATCGGCCGGGCCGGCCAGGTGTCCCCGGCGAGCTGCATGTCGACGACCGCCATCTCGTCCTCCTCGTAACGGGATGCCTGAAGCAAATCGCCGCTGGCCGACCCCGGCCAGGGTCCAAGGTGAGGGACCTTTGGCACCGGCTGAGGTGACGCGGCCGGCCCTTCAGCCAGCCCGGTTGGGGGCGAAGGTCCCGGCAAGGTCGGGTAGTCGGCCCCTGACCCGCGCGGCCGCGGCGGCGCAGCGTGGATACCGCGCACCCAGTGCCGCTCGCGGAGGTGCCGCTCGCGGAGGTGCCGCTCGCGGAGCGGCTGCTGGTAGAAGGTGAGATCGATGAAAACAGGACGGCAGGCCGGACGTTACTGGCCGGGGACGCCGGCCCGGCCCGGGCCGGGCCGGAAGGAAACCGCCGTGTTCGGCACGCTGATGACCGCGTTCCTCGGCGGTTCCCCCTTCGTCGCGTACGCCGCGGGTCGGTGGGTCTGCGAAAGGCTGTCGCGCAAGGCCGAAGCCGAGCGGGCCTCGCTCCGCCAGGTCCCGGCGACCCTGCTGCAGGCTGCTCCGCGGCGCGCGCACGGAGCGGACGCGGCCCGGGGCACGCCCGCTCAGTGGCGGGCGCCGGACGGCCAGCTCCGCACCGGCCAGGTTTCCGCGCCCGCCGGGGCGGCGGCGGGGAGCACGGTCAGGGTCTGGGTCACCGAGGCGGGCGACCTGACCGCACGGCCGACGCCGGAGAGGCAGATCGCGAACCGCACCGAACTGGCGCAGGGCGTGGCCGCCGCGCTGTTCGCGGTCGGGCTTGGCACGGTCGGCCGACGGGCTCACAGGCAGCTGGGTCAGCGCCAGATCGCCGGGTAAGGACTGCCGTCCGGGTCGGCGGTCACCATCTGATCCGCCAGCCGGGCAAGAAACCTGCGGATCGTGGCCGCCGCCACCCGGTGCAGGAGCGTCCGGTCGAGTGCTTCGCCGAGTGGGCCGAGGGGCGGGCGGTACGAGCCCGTCAGCGTCAGCAAGCAGGAGCCATCGCCGGCCGGAGCGAGCCTGATGTCGGCGTCGAGCACCGGGAACAGGCCGGCGCCTGGTCCGGTGGCCTCCCACCGGATCGCGAGCCCGGCCGACGCATCGACCCCCGCCAGCTCGCGGACTTGCACTCGGACCAGTTTGGACAGGCCGCCGACGGCGGCCCGCATCTGGTGGATGGCTTCGTGATCGTAGGCATCTTCCGACGTGCCGAGCAGCGCGTCGCCGTCGGCCAGCCGCGCCAGCCTTTCCCTCGCCACGGCAAAGCCGACCGCAACGGACCTCTCATCGGCTACGAACATCCCTGCACTCCATCGGGTCCGGCCGCGGGCCGGCCAGGGACTTAGGTCCCGACTGCCGGTACCGAAGGGACCTAGGTCCTCGCCGGCCATGACCCTCAGCCCTACGCCAGCCGCCGCTGGTCGTGCAGGCTCGGCTCAGGCACAGCGGAACGATCGGGGAGTGACAGCGATGAAGACCAAGGTCAAGGACGTCATGACCACTCCGGTCGTGGCGGTTAAGCCGAACGCGTCCTTCAGGGAACTGGCGGCCACGCTGCGCAGGCACCGGGTCAGCGCCCTGCCCGTGGTCGACGACGACACCAGGCTGATCGGCATCGTTTCCGAGGCAGACATGCTGGCCAAGGAGGCCCTGTACGGCAGCCACGGCGGGGCGATCGCCGACAGGCTGCCACCCAGGGAACGGGAGAAGGCGGACGGCCTGGTCGCCGGCGACCTGATGACCCGCCAGACCGTGACGGTCGCGCCCGGCGACACGATCGAGCAGGCCGCCCGGCTGATGTACCACCTCCGGGTCAAGCGGCTCCCCGTGATCGACCCGGACGGTCATCTGATCGGCATCGTCAGCCGGTCCGACATGCTGGCCGTGTACGAGCGGTCGGATGAGCAGATCCTTGCCGAGATTACCGGCGACGTGATCCAGCGCGAGCTCGTCATCGACCCGGCCCTGTTCACGGTGGCCGTCACCGACGGCGTCGTCACCCTGCAGGGCTCACCGGAAACGGCGGCCCTTGGCCGCGCGCTCGCGGAAAAGGTCCGCGGCGTCCTTGGCGTGGTCGCGCTGCACGACGAGCTCACCTACCCCGCCGCCTGAACTGCCAGGAAAGTCGGCTAACCAAAAAGGAGCCAGCATGTCAGCAATGCCCATCGTGGCCGCCACGGACGGCTCGGAGGAATCACTGCGCGCGGTCGACTGGGCCGCCGGGGAGGCCGTGCTGCGCGGTGCCCCGCTGCGGATCGTCTCTGCCGCCGCGCTGCTGCCCCGGATGATCGGCGGCCATGCGATGTCCGGCTACGACACCGTGGCCGATGCCCTCCGCAAGCACCGTGACCAGGCCCTGGCCGTCGCGACCGCGCGGGCCGCGCAGGCAGCCCCCGGCCTGCTCATCGATGCCGACGCACTGGACGGGTCACCGGCCCAGGCGGTCGCGCAGGCGGCGTCGGGTGCGCAGCTGCTTGCGGTGGGCTCCCGCGGCGTCGGCGCGTTCGCGGCGATGCTGCTCGGCTCGGTCAGCCGCTACGCGGCCACGCACGCGAGCTGCCCGGTCGTGGTGATCCGCGAGGGTGCCGGGGCCGTGCACAGGCAGGTCGGCGTCGGCATCGGCGACCTGGAGCACTGCGGCGCGCTGCTCGACTACGCGTTCGAAGAGGCGGCACTGCGAAAGGCCAGCGTGGTGGCGCTGCACGCCTGGCACGTCCCGCAGACCGACATCTCCAGGGCCGGGACAGCCCCTGCCGGGGCGGTCGCGGACGTGTTCCGGGCCGAAGCCGCCAGGGAGCTTGAGGCACTGCTTGACGGCTGGAAGGAGAAGTACCCGGGCGTGCCGGCCAGCCAGGACGTGGTGCATGGCCACCCCGGCCGGGCACTGGTCGGACTGTCCGCCCGCGCCGACCTGGTGGTGCTTGGCCGCCACCCGGCTCCGCACGGTCCAGGCACGGTCATCCACGCGGTGCTGAACCACGCGCACGGCCCGGTCGTCACCGTTCCCTCCGCCGCACGGGTTTCGGGCTGAGCGGCGGGCATCCCGAGGTGGATACCCGTGCACCGGCTCATCTGGCGGGACTGGAACCGGCAGCCGGCCGGACCTGTAGAGCAGGCGCGGCCCGAGCCGGCGGAGCAGAAATGACCGCCCGGCCGACCGGATCGGGCAGCAACATCGCGCGGGCACCAGGCGGCGAGCCGACGCTGGCCGGGAAGGCCGGCTACCTGGTGACCGTGGCGACCCGCGCGCCATCGCTGCACAACACGCAGCCGTGGCGATTCAAGGCCCGCGACGACGCGGTCGAGCTGTACGCCGACGCCGACCGCCAGCTGCGGGAGGATCCGGCAGGCCGGGAGATGCTGATCAGCTGCGGCGCGGCACTGTTCGGGCTGCGGATGGCGGTGCGCTCGCTCGGCTATCTGCCCGACGTCGAGTTGTTCCCCGAGCCCGCGGCGCCGCGGCTGCTCGCCCGGGTGCGACCGGGCCGTGCGGAGCCGATGACTGCGCTGGAGCAGCGGATGCTCCGGGCGGTGCCGCATCGCCATACCCACCGCGGGCCGTTCGAGCCGGATCCGCTGCCCGCCGGATTGCTGCCACGGCTGCGCGATCATGCCGCGGCCGAGGGTGCCACGCTGACCGTCGTGGCTGCCGGTTCCGGACAGCGGGAGCTGGCGGCGATCCTGGCCGACTGGGGCAACGGGCGGCACCTGGATCCGGTGGCGCGGGCCGAGGTCCTGCGGTGGACTCGCGAGGGCGGCGCCCGGGCCAGGGACGGCGTCCCCGCGGAGGCCTTCCCGGCCACGCCGCGCCGGGAGGACGGCCGGGTGCCGCAGCGCGATTTCGACGTGGGCCGGGGGGTGGGACTGCTGCCGTCCGGTGGCCCGCCCGCTCCGGTCACCGCGGTCCTCACCACCCGCGGTGACGGGCCGGAGGACTGGCTGCGGGCCGGCCAGGCCCTGCAACGCGTGCTGCTGCACGCCGCGAGCCAGTGGGTATTCGCCGACCTGCAGACCCGGCCGCTGCTGACCACCTCGACGCGCGTGCTGATCCAGGCGAGGCTGGCGCTGCCGGGGCTACCGCAGATGCTGCTCGGGCTCGGCGTGGCCCGGACGACGCGCCCCACCGCGCGCCGGCCCGCGGAGGAGCTGCTCGAGTCCTGACCGGGCCGCACGCTCAGCGGGTGACGAGGCTG
>JASHTQ010000772.1 GCA_030040475.1 Streptosporangiaceae bacterium | reverse complement strand
CTGTCGCCGACCTCGGGGTCGTAATTGTTGATCGCCTTGAGCAAGCCGACGTACCCGACCTGCATCAGGTCCTCGGTGGGCTCGGGGCTGCCGCGGTATTGCCGCACGCACGAACGGACCAGCTTCTGGTAGCGGTCCACGAGTATCTCGCAGGCCGCGGAGCGCAGCTCGTTATCCCGCGGCAGCGTGCGGACCTTGGCTAGCAGGGCGTTGTCGGACAACTCCCTGAGCTGCGCGCGCGAACCGGGGAGCAGGTCGGCGTCGAGGGTCGCTCGGGCCGGCGGCCTGGGGGTTCCCTTTATCAAGGCGGTCTCCTCGGAACCGGAGAATTACGGACGAGTAGGGTGTGCCCGGCCCGAGAGAGATAAACGTAAAGTGCTGTGATGCTTATCACAGTTAGGTAACGGCGTACCGCCAGGAATCAGGCGCCCTTGATAAGCGCGGCCCGCGTATCGGCCGTTCCCGCGCGGGCGGCCGCCAGCTTGAGGAACGCCGCCGCCCGCTCGAAGACCTCGCCGAGTCGCCGGCCCGCGAGTTGCGCCTCGTACGCCCGGTACCGCGCCATTTCCCAGGCCTGCCCGCGCGGCGGCAGCGAGCCTATCACCGGCTCGGGCAGCGATCGCCAGGACCACTCGCTCATGCGGCCGTCGGCGGAGCCGGCCGGACCCGGCTGAGGCTCGATGAAGTCGGAGTGATCGACGTAGTACCCCATCCGGTTCCGGACGAATCGCAGTCCGCCGAGGGTGCCCTCGACGCGCCTGCGCTCGGCCGGCGCCCGCCCGGCCATGACGCGCTCGTACGCCTCGACGTGGTAGCGGATCAGCGTGGCGTCGACGATGGTGACCCACCACACCGCCTCACCGACCACCGCGAACGCCTGTGACCTGTCCCTCGTGCCGACCTGGCCGAGCCACTCGGTCACGTCGCACATCGCGGCGACGGTCCAGTCCAGCGCGCTCGCCTCGGCTGCGGGGTCGCCCTCGCGCTCGCGGTTCCACGCGATCCGGCAGGAACACGAGCAGAACCGGGCATGCTCGCGCCGCGGCGCGAACGCCGCGCCGCACTGCTCGCAGTCCCGGGTGTCCCCCACACGATCATGGTACGCATGGCGAACGCCGCGTACCGTCATCGCGGCCGCCGGGAGACGTGACCAGTGCGTGAAATTTCCCGGCCGCGCAGGTGTAGTCCGCGGACGGCAGGGAAGCGAAGTGGCCGTTGCCAGCGTAGCTACCGGCCAACCTCGTGAGGATCTGCGATGACTGCGACGACGACCGCCAGGAGCTGGCGGGCCGGGGGGGCGTGCCTGTCCGCGGACCCCGACCTCTTCTTCCCGATCTCGACAACCGGCCCGGCGGTACGGCAGATCGCCCAGGCGAAGGCGATCTGCGGGGCGTGCCACGTCCGCCAGGAGTGCCTGGACTTCGCCCTTTCTCACGACCAGGTGTACGGCATATGGGGCGGCACCACGCCGGAGGACCGCCAGCGCCACCGCCGCCGCCAGCGCCGGGCCGCGACGGCCGCCGCCCGGCGAGCGGTTCCCGTCTAGCCCCACCCCGGACCAGGCCCCCCGGTCCCCTGCTCCTCTTCCCCGCTCCCCCGAGGCAGCAGGAGGACCGGGCGGGTCTTACCTTCTGGCTAGCCAGCGCTCCATGCAGGCGAGCAGCTCGTCGGTGTCGACGGGCTTGGTGACGTAGTCGCTGGCGCCGGCCGCGATGCTCTTCTCCTTGTCACCGGGCATGGCGCGGGCGGTTACCGCGATGATCGGCAGCGAGGCGAAGGCCGGCATCTCCCTGATCTGGTGCATGGTCGAGTAGCCGTCGAGTTCCGGCATCATCACGTCCATCAAGATGAGGTCGGTGTCCTCCGCGGTGAGCAGGGCCTCGATGCCCTTGCGGCCGTTGGGCGCCTGGGTCACGGTCATGCCGTGCAGTTCGAGCGTGCTCGTGATCGCGAAGACGTTGCGCGCGTCGTCGTCGATCACGAGCACCCTGCGACCGTGCAGCGCCTGGTGCCCGTCGGTCTCGGTCGCCGAGCGCGCCTCGGCCTCGGTCGGCGGCTCGCTGATCAGCGGCGGGACGTGATCGGGCTGGGCGGCGGACAGGTGCAGGGTGATGCGTTCGCGCAGTTCGTCGAGCGACGGCAGCAGTTCGAGCGGCCGCGACCCGAAGCGAAGCCGGGCGACCCGGGCCTGCGCGCTGTCGAGCTTGTCCCTGGTGTGCGCGAGCACGGGAATATCGCGCAGTTCCGGCGACTCGCTAAGCCGCTCGAGGAAGGCGAACGCGGACGCGTCCTCCAGGCCGAGATCCAGCACGACGCACTGATGCTCGGCGGCGTGCAGGGCCTCGATGCCCTGCTCGGGGCTGACGGCGGTGCCCACGTGCACCGGGCCGTGGATTCCGGTCAGGTCGGAGACCGCGCTGTAGGCGAGCAGGGTCAGCAGGCCGCCTCGGGTTCCTTCGAGCACCAGCAGGCGGCGGCCGTCCGGCACCGTGTCGTCGGGCACGGCCGCCTGGAGCTGCAGGGCCTCGGTCGCCTCGGCCTGGAGGTCGCCGTTGTGCGCCGCGCCGGGAACCTCGATGCCGGCCGGGGCGGGGGAGTAGCCGACGCCGCCGTCGGCCAGGCCGGGCAGCTCGCACGGCAAGTACAGGGTGAACGTGCTGCCCTGGCCAAGCTCGCTCTCCGCGGTGATCTCGCCGCCGAGCAGGGCGCCGACCTCGCGCGCGATCGACAGTCCGAGCCCGGTGCCGCCGTAACGCCGGCTGAGCGTCCCGTCGCCCTGCTGGAAGGCGCCGAAGATCGTGGTGAGGTTCTCCGGCGCGATCCCGATGCCCGTGTCAGCCACCGAGAACTCAAGTACGGTGCCGCCGCCCGGCATCGCTGTGTCCATTCCCGGGCCGGCTCCCTGGCCGCCCGGCGCCACGCCGACGCGCAGCATCACGTTCCCGCGCGCGGTGAACTTGACCGCGTTCGAGAGCAGGTTGCCGAGCACCTGACGCAGCCGCTGCCGGTCGGTGAACAGCTCGACCGGGGCTCCGGCGTCGGCTTCGACCGCGAATTCCAGCCCCTTCTCCGCGGTCAGCGGCTGGAACGTGGTGTGGATGTCGTCGAGCAGCGCGCCGAGCGCGAACCGCTCGGCGTGGATGTCCATGCGCCCGGCTTCGACCTTCGACAGGTCGAGTATGTCGTTAATCAGCTGCAGCAGGTCCGAGCCCGCCGAGTGGATGACGTTGGCGTACTCGACCTGCTTGGCGGTGAGGTTCCGGCCCGGGTTCTGGGCCAGCAGCCTGGCCAGGATCAGCAGGCTGTTCAGCGGGGTCCGCAGCTCGTGCGACATGTTGGCAAGGAACTGAGACTTGTACTTGGACGCCAGCGCCAGCTGCCGCGCGCGCTCCTCGATCTCCTGCCTGGCCTGCTCGATCTCGGCGTTCTTGGTCTCGATGTCCCGGTTCTGCGCGGCGAGCAGGGCCGCCTTGTCCTCCAGGTCGGCGTTGGACCGCTGCAGCTCGACCTGCTGCGCCTGCAGCTCCTCGGAGCGCGCCTGCAGCTCGGAGGCGAGCCGCTGCGACTCCGCGAGCAGCGTGTCGGTGCGCGCGTTCGCGATGATCGTGTTGAAGTTGACCCCGAGGGTTTCCGTCAGCTGCTCGAGGAAGTCCGTCTGCACCTGGCTGAACGGGGTGAACGAGGCCAGCTCGATGACGCCAAGCACCTGGTCCTCGAACAGGATCGGCAGGATGGCCAGATTCGTCGGCGGCGCCTCCCCGACACCGGAGGAGATCTTGACGTACCCCTCAGGCAGGTTCGCGACCACGACGGGCCGCTTGCTCTGGGCCACCTGGCCGATCAGCGACTGGCCGAGCCGGTACTGGATCTGTGCTCCCTTGTCGGCCCGCAGCCCGTAGCCGGCGATCAGCCGCAGCTGGCTGTCGGCGTCGGCGGGCTCGGACAGGAAGAACGTGCCGTGCTGCGCGCTGACCAGCGGGGCGAGCTCGTCCATGATCAGCTCGGCCACGATCGCCAGGTCCCTGTGGCCCTGCATCATGCCGGCGATCCTGGCCAGGTTGGTCTTCAGCCAGTCCTGCTGCTGGTTGGCGCGGATCGTCTCGCGCAGCGACTGGACCATCGCGTTGATGTTGTCCTTGAGCTCGGCAACCTCGCCCTGGGCCTCCACCGAGATCGACCGGGTCAGGTCGCCCGAGGCGACCGCGCTCGTCACCTCGGCGATCGCCCTGACCTGCCTGGTCAGGTTCCCCGCCAGCTCGTTCACGTTCTCTGTCAGCCGCTTCCAGGTACCGGACACGCCCTCGACCTCGGCCTGGCCGCCCAGGCGTCCCTGGCTGCCGACCTCGCGGGCGACGCGGGTGACCTCCGCCGCGAACGACGAGAGCTGGTCGACCATGGTGTTGATGGTGGTCTTGAGCTCCAGGATCTCGCCGCGCGCGTCGACGTCGATCTTCTTCGACAGGTCGCCCTGGGCGACCGCGGTGGTGACCTGCGCGATGTTGCGGACCTGGCTGGTCAGGTTGTTGGCCATCGAGTTGACGTTGTCGGTCAGGTCCTTCCAGGTGCCGGAGACGCCCTTGACGTCCGCCTGGCCGCCCAGGCGCCCCTCGGTGCCGACCTCGCGGGCCACCCTGGTCACCTCGTCGGCAAACGCCGACAGCGTGCCGACCATCCGGTTGATGGTCTGCGTGAGCGCCTCCACCTCGCCCATGGCCTCGACCGTGATCTGCTGGCTCAGGTCGCCGCGCTCCACCGCCGTCGCGACCTGGGCGATCGAACGCACCTGGGCGGTCAGGTTGGACGCCATCACGTTGACGTTGTCGGTCAGGTCCTTCCACGTGCCCGACACGCCGCGGACCACGGCCTGGCCGCCGAGGTTGCCCAAGGTGCCGACCTCGCGGGCCACCCTGGTCACCTCGTCAGCGAACGCCGACAGCTGGTCGACCATCGTGTTGATGGTCTCCTTCAGCTCGAGGATCTCGCCGCGGGCGTCCACCCGGATCTTCTGGCTCAGGTCGCCCTTGGCGACCGCCGTGGTCACCTCGGCGATGGAGCGCACCTGGTCGGTCAGGTTCGCCGCCATCACGTTGACCGACTCGGTCAGGGCCTTCCAGGTACCCGACACGCCCTTGACATCGGCCTGGCCGCCGAGGCGCCCCTCGGTGCCGACCTCGCGGGCCACCCTGGTCACCTCGTCGGCGAACGACGACAGCTGGTCGACCATCGTGTTGAGGGTGGACTTCAGCTCGAGGATCTCGCCGCGCGCATCCACGTCGATCTT
>JASHTQ010000771.1 GCA_030040475.1 Streptosporangiaceae bacterium | reverse complement strand
GGCTGGAAGGAGTTCGAGCTCGAGCTGATGCGGGACGCCAAGGACAACGTGGTCGTCGTCTGCTCGATCGAGAACGTCGACCCGATGGGCGTGCACACCGGCGACTCGGTCACGGTCGCCCCGGCGATGACGCTCACCGACCGCGAGTACCAGCGGATGCGCGACACCGCGATCGCGATCATGCGCGCGGTCGGCGTGGACACCGGCGGCTGCAACATCCAGTTCGCGGTCGAGCCGAGTACCGGGCGCATGGTCGTGATCGAGATGAACCCGCGAGTGTCAAGATCCTCCGCGCTGGCCTCCAAGGCCACCGGCTTCCCGATCGCCAAGATCGCCGCGCGGCTGGCCATCGGCTACACGCTGGACGAGATCGGCAACGACATCACCGGCCAGACGCCCGCGTGCTTCGAGCCCGCGCTTGACTACGTGGTGGTCAAGGTGCCGCGGTTCGCGTTCGAGAAGTTCCCAGGCGCCGACCCCGCGCTGACCACTCACATGAAGAGCGTCGGGGAGGCCATGGCCATCGGCCGGAGCTTCCCCGAGGCCCTCCAGAAGGCGCTGCGCTCGCTGGAGAGCAACCACGGCCCGTTCGGCTACAAAGAGAATGAGCAACTGGACGCGGCGAGCCTGCTGCGTGCGGCGGGAACCCCGCACGACGGGAGGCTGGCCACCATCCACCGGGCGCTGCGCGCGGGCGCCAGCGTGGCCGACGTGGTCGAGGTCACCGGCATCGATCCCTGGTTCGTAGATCAAATTCAAAGGATAAAAGAAGTAGCCGAACGAACGGCGGCGGCGCCCGTCCTCGACGCGGACACGCTGCGGGCGGCGAAGGAGGCGGGCTTCTCCGACGCGCAGATCGCCGAACTCCGCGGCACCACCGAGACCGTGGTGCGGGAGATCCGCTGGGGCCTTGGCGTGCGGCCGGTGTACCACGCGGTCGATACCTGCGCGGCGGAGTTCGCCGCCCGCACCCCGTACCTGTACTCGACGTACGACGAGGAGAGCGAGGTGCCGCCGGGCACCAGGCCCAAGGTGATCATCCTGGGCAGCGGGCCGAACCGCATCGGCCAGGGCATCGAGTTCGACTACGCCTGCGTGCACGCGTCGTTCGCGCTCGCGGCGGCGGGCTACGAGACCGTGATGGTCAACTGCAACCCGGAGACGGTCTCCACCGACTACGACACCTCGAGCCGCCTGTACTTCGAGCCGCTGACGCTGGAGGACGTGCTCGAGGTCGTGCACGCGGAGCGGGCCAGCGGGCCGGTCACCGGGGTGATCGTGCAGCTTGGCGGGCAGACCCCGCTGGGGCTCGCGCGGGGGCTCGCCGCCGCCCGGGTCCCGGTGGTGGGCACCTCGCCGGAGGCGATCCACCTGGCCGAGGACCGCGGCGCGTTCGCCCGCGTGCTGCAGGCGGCTGGCCTGACCGCGCCGCGGCACGGCACCGCCACCTCGGCCCAGGACGCGCTGGCGATCGCGCACGAGATCGGCTACCCGGTGCTGGTCCGGCCGTCGTACGTGCTCGGCGGGCGCGGCATGGAGATCGTCTACGACGACGCCTCGCTGCGCTCGTACGTAACGAGGGCGACCGAGGTGAGCCCCGGCCACCCGGTGCTCGTCGACAGGTTCCTCGACGACGCGATCGAGGTCGACGTCGACGCCCTGTACGACGGGTCGCAGCTGTACCTGGGCGGCGTGATGGAGCACATCGAGGAGGCCGGGATCCACTCCGGCGACTCCGCCTGCGCGCTGCCGCCGATCACGATCGGGCGCGGCGACATCGAGCAGATCCGCGCGGCGACCGAGGCGATCGCCGCCGGCGTGGGCGTCCGCGGCCTGCTGAACGTGCAGTACGCGCTGGCCGCGGGGGTGCTGTACGTGCTCGAGGCCAACCCGCGGGCATCCCGCACGGTGCCGTTCGTCTCCAAGGCCACCGCGGTGCCGCTGGCCAAGGCGGCGGCGCGGATCATGCTCGGGGCCACCGTCGCCGAGCTGCGCGCCGAGGGGATGCTGCAGGCGGTCGGTGACGGCGGCGCGCTCCCGCTCGACGCGCCGATCGCGGTGAAGGAGGCCGTGCTGCCGTTCGGCCGCTTCCGCGACCTGCACGGCCAAGGCGTGGACACCGTGCTCGGCCCGGAGATGCGCTCGACCGGCGAGGTGATGGGCATCGACGCGTCCTTCGGCACGGCGTACGCCAAGTCGCAGGCGGCGGTGTACGGCTCGCTGCCGGTCAAGGGGCGCGTGTTCGTCTCCGTGGCGAACAGGGACAAACGGTCGATGATCTTCCCGGTGAAGCGCCTCGCCGACCTGGGCTTCGAGATCTGGGCCACGGAGGGAACCGCAGAGGTGCTGCGGCGCAACGGGGTTCGTGCCAAGATCGTGCGAAAGCACGGCGACGGCCCAGGGCCTTCCGGCGAGCCGACCGTCGTGACGCGGATCCTCGCAGGCGAGGTGGACCTGATCGTGAACACGCCGTTCGGCAGCCCGGGGCAGTCCGGCCCGCGCCTTGACGGCTACGAGATCCGCACCGCCGCGGTCCGCCGCGGCATCCCGTGCGTCACCACCGCGGCGGGCCTTGCCGCCGCGGTGCAGGGAATCGAGGCCATCATCCGCGGCGAAGTGGGCGTGCGCTCGCTGCAGGAGCACGCCGCGCTGCTTGGCCGCGCGCCTGGTGAGTGAGCCCCGGATGGCCCCGGTGCAGGTGCGCGGCACGGTGCTGACCGTGCGGCGGGTCGACGCCTATCACGCGCTGACGCTGGTCGCACCCGCCATCGCGACCAGGTTCCGGCCCGGCCAGTTCGTCACGATCGCGGTCGGCGGGCCGCGGACCTCGATGCTGGGGCGGCGCGCGTTCGCCGTGCACGACGTGCGGCCCGACCACGGCGGCACGGTGGAGTTCGTGTTCGAGGCCGGCGGGCCGGGCACCACATGGCTGGCCGGCCTGCGCGCCAGGGACCCGCTGGACGTGGTGGGACCGCTCGGCCGGCCCTTCCCCGTGCCGCGCGACCCGACGACGTGCCTGCTGCTCGGCGTCGGCTACGGCAGCGCGCCGCTTTTCGCGCTGGCGGCGCGGCTGAGGGACCGCGGCTGCACGGTCGATTTCCTGCTCGGCGCGGCGAGCGCGGACCGGATGTTCGGTGCGCTGACGGCCAGGCGAACGGGCAGGAGCGCCACGTTCGCCACTCCTGATGGCTCGTTCGGTGTCCGCGGCGCGGTCACCGGGATGCTGGAACAGGTGATCACCCAGGCCCGCGCCGAGGTGATCTACGCGTGCGCGCCGGTGCCCGTGCTGCGCGAGGTGGTCCTGGTCGCGAGCAGGTACGCGGTCCCGGTGCAGGCGCTGGTGGACGTGCCGATGGCCTGCGGGACCGGGGTCTGCATGGGGTGCGTGCTGCCGGTGACGGGAACCGACGGGATCACCAGGATCGTGCGCGCGTGCCTCGACGGGCCGGTGTTCCGCGGCGACCTGGTCCGCTGGGATGACATGGGCACGATCCCGTTCGACGCCGTCGGCGCCCCCGGCTGGAAGCGCGCGGAATCCCGCCATGCCGGTTGACATGCGGGCCAGGCTGGGGCAGCTGGAGTTGCCCAATCCGGTGCTCGCCGCGGCCGGCTGCGCGGGCGCCGGGCGCGAGATCGCCCAGTTCACCGACGTGGCCAGGATCGGCGCGCTGACCACGAAGTCGATCATGGCCGAGCCGCGGACCGGCAACCCCGCGCCGCGGCTCGCCGAGACGCCGAGCGGCCTGCTGAACTCCGTCGGGCTGCAGGGTCCCGGCATCGACGCGTTCCTCCAGCGGGACCTGCCCTGGCTGCTGTCGCGCGGCGCGCGGGTGGTGGTCTCGATCGGCGGCCAGACCATCCGCGAGTACGCTGGGCTTGCGGCGAGGCTGTCGGACGCGGCGGGCGTTTGCGCGATCGAGGTCAACCTCTCCTGCCCCAACGCCGAGGACGCCGGGCGGCCCTTCGCCCTCGACCCGCAGGCCGCGGCCGGCGTGGTCGCCGCGGTACGCGGCGGCGCGAGGCGTGACATACCGGTGTTCGCCAAGCTGTCACCGGACGTGACCGACATCGTGGCGGTGGCCGGCACCTGCGCGGCGGCGGGTGCGGACGGCCTCTCGCTGGTCAACTCCCCGCTCGGGATGGCCATCGACACCGTGACGATGCGGCCCGCGCTGGCCGGCACGTACGGCGCGCTGTCCGGGCCCGCGATCCGGCCGATAGCGGTGCGGTGCGTGTGGCAGGTCAGGGAGGCCTTCCCCGACGTGCCGATCGTCGGCACCGGCGGCGTGCACACCGGCCTGGACGCGCTCGAACTGCTGCTGGCCGGCGCCACGGCGGTCGGGGTCGGCACCGCGATCGTGCACGATCCGTCGGCATGCGCGCGCGTGCTGCGGGAACTTGAGGAGGAACTCGCGGCGATCGGCGTCGACCGGGTCGCCGACGTCATCGGCCAGGCGCACGGCGGCGTCCCGCGCGGCCGTCTGTCCCGCGGGCTGCCCCGGCCGGCCTAGATGGCACAATGTAATCAATAAACTGCAATATGTAACGGGTGGCAAGCGTGGAGAGGAGCGGACGTGAGCAAGCCGGCGCCGGTGGCGGTCGCGCTTGACGCGCCTGACCTGGAGACGGCCGCGCGGTGGGCGCAACTGGTCACGCCGCACGTGAGTACCGTCAAGGTCGGACTTGAGCTCTACCTGCGCTACGGGCCGCAGGTAGTGGCCACGGTGCGCGGAGCCAGCGGCGTGTCAGTGTTCCTGGACCTCAAGCTGCACGACATCCCTGCCACCGTGGCGGGTGCCGCCAGGGCGGTGGCGAGGCTTCGGCCCGACGTGCTGACCGTGCATGCGGCCGGCGGCGCCGACGTGGTCCGCGCGGCCGTGGAGGCGGCTCCGGGCACGATGGTCGCGGCGGTCACCGTGCTCACCTCGCTGGGCGACGACGCCCTCGGCGAGATCGGGATGGCGGGTCCGGTCCCCGACGCGGTGCTGCGCCTGGCCGTGCTCTCGGTCGCCGCGGGCGCGCAGGGCCTGGTCTGTTCGCCGCGCGAGGTCTCGGCCGTGCGTGCCGAGGTAGGCCCGGATGTGACGCTCATCACGCCAGGTGTCCGGCCGGCCGGCGCAGGCGCAGACGACCAGGCCAGAGTGGCAACGCCGCAGGAAGCCCTGCTGGCAGGGGCGGATCTGCTGGTCATCGGCCGTCCGATCACGCGCGCGCCGGATCCGGGCGCCGCGGCCGCGGCCATCGCCGCGTCGCTGCGCAGGCTTAACGTCAGCAGGTAAGCCAGAACCGCTCCTGACATGCGATGACCTGAGGTGACGCAGGGCTCACCCAGCGAGTAAGATGCCAGGAACCCGAGACCGAAGATGGCCCTCGAGTCGCACTGGATCGAGTAGAAAATGTCAGCCGAATCCGCGACGCGCCGGGCAGGCGACGAACCTGCCCGCGGGGCATGGCATACGCTTGTGTCCGGCACGCTGACGAGTGAATATCGCCCGGTGAGACCCCTGGCGGGCACGGGCGGGCCTGGATCCCGGGCCGTGGTAACGCAAAGTAATAAGTCGCATACGCAAAGTAATATATTTCAATTTGTGATGACGTAAACGGGGGTTTGCGTTGCCGAAAGGGTACGTGATTGGCTAGTTTCCCCTCCCGACAAACCTTTTTCCCAACGAAACCCGAGGTGACCCCGAGTGGCTCTTCCTCCCCTCACTCCTGAAGAGCGTGCGGCAGCGCTGGAGAAGGCTGCCAGAGCACGTAAAGAACGCGC
>JASHTQ010000770.1 GCA_030040475.1 Streptosporangiaceae bacterium | reverse complement strand
GTCGCGGCGTCCCACATCCGGGCCGTTTTGTCCGCGCTGGCGGAGACGATGACGTCCCGCCCGCCGAGACGGCCGATCGCGACTGCCAGCATCGAATTGCCGTTACCGGCTCGGAGGTATTCATAATCTTTGCTGGCCACGTCGTATATCTGGACGCTACTGCCGAAGTCCATTACCACGACGTCACGGTCGCCGATGCGTCCCATCGCGATTGCATGCACCCAGCTGATGCGGCCGGGAATGGGCGGGCCCAGCCGCTCGCCGCTGTCGGCGTCCCAGATCCGCACCGTGTTGTCCCAGCCCCCGGAAACCACCAGGTCCTGGTCGCCCGGCGATCCGCCGTGCAGCGCCACCAGGTCGCTCTCGGCGGACTCGAACAGCACCTCCGACCCGTCATCGAGCGTGAACCGCACGAACTCGGCCATCACACCCCCATGGCCCGCCTCAGGACCGTCGGCAAATTTATCCACATCCTCCCGCGTTCCGCCCGTTCTGCACAGTGCCGCGGAGCCGAGCCGCCGCTGCGGAGCCGCCGCTGCGGAATGAAACCCGGGTTTCAGCACCCTAGGAGGTACTGGAACCGGGGTTTCATTCCGCCCGGGCCGCGGCCCGGATGCCCCGGAGGCACCACGAAGCGCTCAGCGCCACACTGGCACCGCGTCTGGAGGGCCGCGGGGGGACGAAGCGGGCCAGCGGTTACCGGGGACCGGGGCAGGGCGGGCGCCGGCTGACCATCGAGGGCGTGATCCGGCTCTGATTGCCGCCGACCTGCGCGAGGGCAGTCAACCAAGTGAACTCGCCTCGCCCCGCTAACCGCCGAGGCATCAGCTTGCTACGGTCCACCGGCCCGTCTGCGGGCCAAGGCCGGTGTCCAGGGTGTACGTGATGTCCCTGATCGTCGCCGCGCTGGGCACGTCGAACAGCACGCACCCGGTTACCGAGGCACCGGGTGCGATGCTGGCGGAGTCGGGGAGCAGCGGGCAGCCCCTGACCGTGACGAACGTGTCGCCGATGTAGGACTTCCCGGCCGCGTCGATGACCGTGGCTTCGAGGGCAGGGGCCGGGCTGTACGGCACGCGTCCGGTGTTGTCGAAGTGGAACTGCACCGTGTAGTACCGTTCGCCGGCCGCGGGGCCAAAGAGCGAATCAGACGCCGTCGCTGAGTTGATGACCCGGACGGGGGTGATAGTCACCTGCTCGCCGCTGCTGATCCCGGCCAGCTTGATGGCCGAGCCGAACGAGGCCGTCGTCGTGCTGGCCGGGGGCAGATTCACGTTCACGGACACCGACACCGTCGGCACCGGGACCGACACCTGGCTCTGCGCGGCCGTGGCGGGGGGCCAGATCAGTCCGATCAATCCGGCGATGGCTACCTTGCCTCCCACGATGAGGCCCGCCACGAGAGCGGTTGCCAGCAAGCCACGTGGCCGCCGCCGCAGCTTGACTCGCGCCTCGTCCTCCGTCAGGGGCGGCGGTTCTTGGGAGGCCTGCTCCGCCCGCAGCTGCCCGTCGGACCCGGCTGACACTGTTGTCGATCCCCGGGCCGCCTTCTCTCTTCTGTACAGCAGCCAGTCGCGCACCATCTTCACGAAGAAGATCACGACCACGACCGAGGCACCGATGAACAACAGGCTGACGCAGATGGCGACGATGGCGATCCTGTCGTTGTTGATCAGCGCCGCGCCCAGCCCCCATTTCCATAGCGGTTCACGGACCAGGAACGGATGGTTGAGCGGCACCTGCTCTGGCCAGGTGGCGCTCATTCCCGCGCCGCCGGTCTCCAGAATGCCGTCGGTGCTCGTGGAGCAGACATTCCCGCTGCTTGGGTAATACGAGCAGGTCGTCTGCCACGACTGCGGCACGAACGTGACGCTGTTCCCGCCGGACAGGTACGAGATCCCGTTGACGACGCCGGGCAGGAAGAGCACGCCGAGCCCGAGGACGCACGCCAGCATCACCCAGGCACCCAGGAACGAGAATCCGTGCCGGGGGGGATACCGGTACGCATGCGCGCGGCGCGAGTGCTGATCCTCGAACGAGATGGCCTGCCAGCGCAGAACGGCGGACCGGCGTCTGAGCAGCACGGTGTCGACTATCACCACGACCAGTCCGATGATGGTCAGTGCGGCGAGAACCATCATGATGACCGGGATCGCGACGGGTCCCGATCCGGTCGCCGAGTACCGGTTGGAGTAGACGGCGCTGGCCAACAGGAATGCGAGGAAACCGCCGGCCGCGGTCCAGCCCCAGCCGCGCCGCCTGTGCAGCAGGTGCACGGTCCTGGCTAGCTGAGCATCCGAGCTGGCCATCGGCGCGCCCGGAGCTCCAGGCTGGGATGGGGATCTCACGCGGCAAGCGTAGATCCGCTGCACCGGCAGCAGCCATGTCACGTTGGATTGTTATAGTCGGCCCGGATATGCATCCGGCCCCTTGTGCCACCGGTCCCGGGGCCACGGTGCCGCGCAAGGGTGACATCAGCGCTCCCGGCCCTGTAAGGTGTACCCTGACAATGTCAGGGCAAGCCTGACAAGTTGCTCTCACGGGAAACGCCATGACCAGCGAAACGCAAGCCGCCGCGGCGGCGATTCACGTGCGCTGCTCGTTCTGCGCCAAGCCGAGCTCGGAAGTCGGGAAGATGATCGCCGGGCCTGGCGTGTACATCTGCAACGAGTGCGTCGGGCTGTGCAATGACATCCTCCGGGCCGAGCAGCACAAACCGTCCGAGCCGGGGACGCAGCTGCCCGCCTGGGAGGAAACGATGACCGACGAGCAGATCCTGGACCTGCTTCCGCGCATCGCGGCGGTTGGCGCCCAGACCGAGGCGAGCCTGCAGCGGCTGGTCACCATCTTGCGCGGGCGAAGGGTGACCTGGGCGCGTATCGGCGCCGCCCTCCAGGTCACCCGGCAGTCCGCATGGGAGCGGTTCTCCGGCGAGGAGTAATCCCGGCAGCGGCTCCCGCTATCCCGCTCTATCCCGCGAAGTGGGCCAGGGCCGGAACGAACGAGGCGGCGTCCACGGTGCCCCACCCGGTCGCGTCGTTGTAGGAGCCGTTGGCGTAGAAGCCGGGGACGCTCACCAGGTCGGAGCTCGAGGCGCAGGCACCGTTGCTCCCGACGTCGGCGGCGATGCAGAACGTGTAGCTGTTGGTGCCCTGGGAGATCGGCACGATGCCGTCGGGCTCTCCGCTCTCGGCCATGGCGTACAGGGCCGGGTTCAGGTAGCCGAGGCTGTGCCCCGCCACCTGGTCGGCCAGGGCCACGATGCCGGAGAAGAGCGGGGAGGCCTCGCTGGTCCCGGCCACGATCCCCCAGCCGCCGACCGACGGGTCGGTGGTGTCGTAGTAGTCGACCGACCCGTTGCCCGCGGCGCTCATCGCGATGTCGGGCGTGCCCCGGCTGTCGCCGACGACGTCCGCCACCCCGTCCTGGAACGACGGGCGGGAGAAGACCGTGGAGAGGCCTCCGCCGCTGGCCCCCGACGTGTAGACGGGTCCCGGTGTCCCGAACGTGGAGCTGAGGTCGTCCCAGACGCTGTCGGGAGCGGTCCGGTAGCCCTCGTCGTTGAGGTGCAGCTGGGTGCCGCCCACCGCCGTGACCAGCGGGTCCGACGCGGGCCAGTCGATGGCCCTGGTGGCGGAGCAGCAGGTCGCGTCGTTCGGGTTCGCGCACCCCGAGCTCGGGTCGCAGATCAAGTCGGTCGCGCCGTTGTCACCGCTCGCCGCCAGGACGGTCACCCCCTGCTGCTCCGCGTTGAGGTACGCGGAGCGCAGCGATTCGAGCTGGCTCGGGCTGGTGAAGGTCTGCTCGTTGGCACCGAAGCTCTGGGAGATCACGTCGCCGAGATGGTGGTCGATGACGTAGTTCTCGGCCGCCACGATCTGCGGGAACCCGTAGCTGCCCTCGGTCTCCGTCATCGGGGTCTCGACCAGGAGGATGTTGGCCTCCGGGGCCATCGCGTGCGACCACTCGACGTCGAGGCTCGTCTCGTCGGTCCAGCCGTAGTAGTCGGAGCACAGGTCAGGGCCGGTCGGGCTGTACACGGACGTGCAGTTCTTCGGGTTGGTCGTGATCGGGCCCTCGGGGGTGATCACCTGGAAGGAGGGCGGGTTGGGCAGGCCCATTCCCGAGTCGAAGGCCCGCAGGTCGGAGGCGATGGACGGGGAGCCGAAGGCGTCGACGATGACGATCGTCTCGCCCTGGCCCTCGATCCCCTGGGCGAACAGCGGGGCCAGGTCGTACGCCCGCTGGAGCTGGAAGACCTGGTAGCAGGGGATGCCGTACTGCGCCTCGCATTCCGCCGTGGTCGGCGGCTTCGACGTCTTGCCTGCCGCCTTGACGATGTGCCCGATCGAAAACGGGACCGGCTGGACGGCCGCCGGGGCCGCCGGAGCCACCGCGGTGAGGGCCACCGGCGCCACCGCAGCGCTGCCCGCCCCGAGCGCCGCGATCGCTGCCAGGGCAGAAACGCGGACCAGGGCCAGCGCGCGGGAACCTCCCGTCCCGCTTCCTCCGCTTCGCCGCCGTTGTCCGAACCGCGCACGCAGCCTGGGTGTCGTCATCATCGGTCTCCTGTCCAGGCGTTGAGATCTCTGGCGCAAGACGCAGTCCGGCGGCCGCGCTGCTCGGGGCGTTGGCGCCGGTGCCTGGCGCAGTTTCCTGGTGCCGGGTCGATTCGCCTTGCTGCCCGCGGCGTCGTCGCGGCCGCGATTAAAAGCACCGGCACGGCGCCGAAGGCGCCGAGGGCGCCCGCCAGCCCGGCGGCGGCATCGGTCACGCCGCCGCGCTCCGGCAGCCCGCCATCGACGGTCATCACGTGCCCTCACCGCAGGAAGAACGGTAACCAAACTCTAGTACCCGGAACTCAGCGCGAACAGGCTCCAGATCTGACAGCCTCGCGCCCGTTCTCCATCGGGATACCATCCGTGTACATCGAGACTGGCGGGGTCGGCGGCGCCCTGAATGGCAACGAACGCGAGCTCAGGGTCCGTCAGGAGGAATTCTTTGCGGCGCTCGTCGGCCCAAACGAGAAATAGCCTTTCCAGAGGACCTTCCTTGCCAGCCCGTCTCGTTGGATTGCCCGCAGCGCCTGCGCGGCGGCTCCAGGCTCGCAGCCGAATTCTCCGGCTAGTTCGGTTTCTGTGGGCAGCTTGGCCCCTGCCGGGTATTCGCCGCCGTTGATCCGCTGCGCGAGCACGGAGTGAACGTGCAGGAAGGCAGACGGGTCCTGCCACGGATCATCCGTGACCCGCCGGCGGATGCTTCCGTCCTTGAGATCTACTCGCTCATGGTGACCAGCCACACCGGAAGTGTAGTCGCCCGCCGCGCGCCCGTGCGTGCTAACGCTTCATCCGGAATACCCGAGATTGAGCGCGTGCGCGGATGCGGCGAGGCGGGGTGCCGCGCCGGGTATTAGCGTTAGCCGCATGGCCGACCACGCCGCTCAGGACGAGGCAATCTACCAAGCGCTCAAGGCAGCCGATGAAATCGCCGCGGCCCTTCAGGCGCACCTCATCGAGGAGCACGGAGCCGACCCAGACCGCGCGGCTCCGCGGAGTTCCTCGACAGACTCGCTCAATCTGCTCCGGCAGGCTCGCGAGCGCCTCGGCAACGGGCTCAGAGCCGTCGAGGCCGACGCCAGCACCGAATCCGGCTAGGTCTCCCTGCGCCGCCGACGCCCGCGCGCCCATGCCGCGTTTCCGCGGAAACGGCCGGGGGTCCGTGCTCAGCTAGTGTCGGTGAGCAGGGGACGGAGTGCTTCGAGGGTCGAGGCGTCCTCGATCGTGGGCGGCACGGGCTCGTCGTTTCCGTCGGCGATGCCGCGCATGGTCTTGCGCAGGATCTTGCCGGAGCGGGTCTTGGGCAGCGCGGCGATGACGTCGACCCTGCGCAGCGCGGCGACCGGCCCGATCTGGTCGCGGACCAGTTCGACCAGCTCGGCGCCGAGCGCGCCTGGGTCGGCGTCGACGCCCGCCTTGAGAACGACGAACCCGCGCGGGACCTGGCCCTTGAGCTCGTCATTGACGCCGATGACGGCGCACTCGGCGACGGCGGGATGGCTGGCGAGGACTTCTTCCATTTCCCCGGTGGACAGCCGGTGGCCGGCCACGTTGATGACGTCGTCGGTGCGGCCCATCACGTAGAGGTATCCGTCGCCGTCTCGGTACCCGCCGTCCCCGGTCAGGTAGGCGCCGGGGTGGCGGGCCAGGTAGGAATCGACGAACCGCTGGTCATCGCCCCACAGGGTCGGCAGGCAGCCGGGTGGCAGCGGGAGCCGTACCACGATGTCGCCGGTGGCGCCTGGCGGGACGTCGGCCCCGGTGACGGGGTCGACGACGTGCACGTCGTAACCCGGCACCGGCACGGTAGGCGAGCCGGGCTTGGTGGGCATGGGGTCCAGTCCCATCGGGTCGGCCGCGATCGCCCAGCCGGTCTCGGTCTGCCACCAGTGGTCGATCACCGGGACGCCGAGCAGTTCACGTGCCCACCGGTAGGTTTCCGGGTCGAGCCGTTCGCCGGCCAGGAACAGGTACCGCAGGGCGGACAGGTCGTACCTGCGGGCCAGTTCGCCGGCCGGGTCTTCCTTCTTGATCGCGCGGAACGCGGTCGGCGCGGTGAACAACGTCTTGACCCGGTGCTGCGCGATCACCCGCCAGAACGCCCCGGCGTCCGGGGTGCCGACCGGCTTGCCCTCGTACAGCACGGTGGTGCACCCGGCCAGCAGCGGGCCGTAGACGATGTAGGAATGCCCGACCACCCAGCCGATGTCGGAGGCCGCCCAGAACACCTCCCCCGGATGGGTGTCGTAGATGTGCTGCATGCTCCAGCGCAGCGCGACCGCGTGGCCCCCGTTGTCGCGGACGACGCCCTTGGGTTTGCCCGTGGTGCCCGAGGTGTACAGGATGTACAGCGGGTCGGTGGCGGCGACCGGGACGCACCCGGCCGGCTCGGCGTCGGCCAGCGCCTGATCCCAGTTCAGGTCACGGCCGCCGTCCAGCGCCGCGGGCGCCTGCGGGCGCTGCAGGATTACGCACGATGACGGCCTGTGGGTCGACAGCGCGATGGCCCGTTCCAGGATCGGCATGTACTCCAGGACCCGGCTGACCTCGATCCCGCAGGACGCCGACACCACGACCTTCGGAGCCGCATCGTCGATGCGGGCGGCCAGCTCCGGCGCGGCGAAGCCGCCGAACACCACCGAGTGCACGGCGCCGATGCGGGCGCAGGCGAGCATGGCGATGACCGCCTCGGGGACCATCGGCATGTAGATCACCACGCGGTCGCCGGCGCCGACGCCCAGGCCCCGCAGCAGGCCGGCGAACCGCGCGACCTGGTCAAGCAGCTGCCGGTAGGTCAGCGTCCGGCGGGTCCCGGTCACCGGGCTGTCGTAGATCAGCGCGGCCTGCTCGCCGCGGCCATCGAGAACGTGCCTGTCCACCGCGTTGAAGCACGTGTTCAGCACGCCACCGGGGAACCAGCGGTAGAACGGCGGCTTGGACCGGTCCAGCATCGCCGCCGGCTCGCGGTACCAGTCGATCCCCTGCACGGCGCCGCCCCAGAACCTCTCGGGATCCTCGATGCTCTGGCGGAACTCCTCGGTATACCGGCCCATGGCGCCGCTCCTTACTGCGCGTCCAGGCGCCCTTTTCGCCTACGAGACGATCCTAGCTAGCCGATGCGGCGGTACCGGCGTACTGCCAGCGGCGCGAAGACGGCGGTGATCGCGATGGCCCAGGCGACGGAGTGCCACGCCGGGGTCGCGACCGGCCCGCCCAGCATCAGACCCCGGCTGGCGCCGGCCAGCGCGGTCACCGGGTTGACCCTGACCCAGGCTTGCAGCCAGCCGGGCAGCGTGCTGGTCTGGATGAACACGTTGCTGCCGAACGCGAGCGGGAACATCACGATGAACCCGAATCCCTGCAGGCTCTGCGGGGACTTCACGTACAGGCCGAGGAGCACCCAGATCCAGCCGATGGCAAAGCCGAAGACGAACATCAGTCCCACGCCGGCGAGCGCGGCAAGCGCATTGGTGGCGACCCGGAATCCCAGCAGCGACCCGTACGCGAAGACCATCGCGACCGAGACGAGGTAGCGGATGAAATCTCCCATGATCGTCCCGGTCAGCGGGGCCGACCGGGAGATCGGCAGGCTCCGGAACCGGTCGAAGATTCCCTTGGTGACGTCGGTGTTCAGCCCGATGCCGGTGCCTACGCTCGCGAACACCACCGTCATCACCATGATGCCGGGCAGCACGTACTGCAGGTAGGTGTGCCTGCTCTCGCCCTTGATCGCGCCGCCGAACAAGAACACGAACAGCGTCACGAGGACGATCGGCTGCAGCGTGACGTCCAGCAGCTGCTCCGGGTTGCGCCTGATCCGCACCAGCGACCGCCACGCCAGCGTCAGCGCGTGCCGCAGCGCGCGGGCCGGCGTCATGCTCCGGGCCCGGCCCGGCCAGGTCTGCGGGCCGACCGTCATCGGGCGTCTTCCCCGGCCGTGTCTCCCCCCGCGGGGTCTTCCTCGGCTGGGTGCCCGGTCAGCGCCATGAAGACCTCGTCCAGGCTGGCCAGCCGCAGCGCGAGCTCGGTGACCTCGATCCGCTCGGCCTGCAGCCCGCTGACCACGGCCGGCAGGACCTGGGCGTCGTCAACGGGGACCGACAGCAGACCCGGATCCTCCTCCGTCATGACCGGATCGCGGCCGACGGTGGCGGCGACGATGCCGACCACCCGGGTCAGGTCCGCCGGATCGGCCGGGCGCACGTCGAGAGTCTGCCGGCCGATCTTGGCCTTCAGCTCGGCGGCGGTGCCGGTCGCGATCACCCGCCCGTGGTCGATGACCGCGATCTCGCCGGCGAGCCGGTCGGCCTCGTCGAGGTACTGCGTGGTCAGCAGCACCGTCGTGCCCTCGGCGACCAGCGCCCTGATCATCGCCCACACCTCAAGCCTGCTGCGCGGATCCAGGCCGGTGGTCGGCTCGTCAAGGAACAGCACCGCGGGCCGCTGAACCAGGCTCGCGGCCAGGTCGAGCCGGCGCCGCATGCCACCTGAGTAGGTCTTGACCGAACGCCCGGCCGCGTCGGCCAGGTCGAACCGCTCCAGCAGCTCGACCGACCGCTGCCTGGCCTCCGCCCTGGGCACCTCAAGCAGCCGCCCGATCAGCAGCAGGTTCTCAAAACCGGTCAGGTCCTCGTCGACCGCCGCGTACTGGCCGGTCAGCCCGATCAGCTCACGGACCCGGTCGGCCTGCCTGACGATGTCCGCGCCGCAGACCCGGGCGTAGCCGGCATCGGGCCGCAGCAGCGTGGCCAGCATCCGGACCACGGTGGTCTTCCCGGCGCCGTTCGGCCCGAGCAGGCCAAGCACCATGCCCGGCCGGACCGCCAGGTCCACGCGGTCCACCGCGAGCGTCTTGCCGAACCTCTTGACCAGGCCCACCGTCTCGATCGCGAGTGTCATGGCAAGCGTTCCTCACGGCCGGGAGCACATTCAAGGCCGAACTTACCTGGGTCGTGAGGTGAAGGAACGCACCACCCGGATGCGGGGGCCGGCGGCGGGCCGGGCAGGCTAGGTAGCGGAGCGGATGCCGCGCGCTGGCCGGAGGGACGTTATGGGACAGAGCTTCGGCCTGGGGCGGATAAGCGGGATCCGCATCGGCGTGAACTGGAGCGTGCTGCTCATCGTGGCGCTGCTGGCCTACGGGCTGGCGGCGGGGCAGTTCCCGGCAGACGTGCCGCACCGGCCGGAGTGGGAATACGTGCTGGCCGCCATCGTGACCGCGGTGGCCTACATGGGATCCCTGCTCGCGCACGAGCTGGCCCATTCGCTGGTGGCGCGGCGGAACGGCGTCCATGTCGAGGGCATCACGCTGTGGCTGCTCGGCGGGGTGTCCCGGCTGCAGGGCGAGGTTCCGACTCCGGGCGCCGAGGTCCGCCTGGCCGGGGTCGGGCCGCTGACGAGTCTGGTGCTCGGCGGCGTGTTCACGCTGATCGCCTGGCTGCTGCACACGTCCGGCGTGGGGGGCGTGGTGGTGGCGGCGCTGGCCTGGCTCGGCGGCATCAACATCCTGCTCGCGGTGTTCAACGTGATCCCGGCCGCCCCGCTGGACGGCGGGCGGCTGCTGCAGGCGGTCCTGTGGGCGATCACCAAGGACCGGCTCAAGGCGGCGATGTGGGCCGCCCGGTCCGGGCAGGTGTTCGGGTGGGCGCTGTTCGTGATCGGCGGCTATCTCGTGCTGGCGCTGCGCGACTACAGCTGGATCTGGTTCGTCATCCTGGGCTGGTTCTTGACCAGCGCGGCCACGGCGGAGAACCAGCAGGCCGTGGTGCAGTCCCGGCTGCGCACGGTCGCGGTGCGGGAGATCATGACCGCCGACCCGGTCACCGTGCCCGCGTCGGCGACCGTCGCCCATTTCCAGCACGACCTGTTGCCGTGGCTGCGGCACTCGGCCTTCCCCGTGGTGGACGACGGGAAGACGGTGGGCCTGGTCACCGTGCGCCGGGTCAACGCCGTTCCCGCGGACGACCGCGACCGGACCACGCTGCGGGAGGTCGCCTGCCCGCTGGACGAGGTGGCCACGGCCACCCCGGACGAGCCGGTCTCCGACCTGCTGCCGCGGCTCAACGCGTGTTCTGACGGCCGGGCGCTGGTGCTGGCCGACGGCAAGCTGGCCGGGATCGTCGCCCCGGCCGACATCAGCCACGCGCTGGAGCGGATCAGCGGTAACCGCGGGCCGTCTGGAGCATCCGGGCGCTGGCAAAGGCCGTAGCTCAATCAGCCCGGCGCCGGCGCCGTCGGCTATGGTGCGGGCATGGGCTGCTGCGCTGCCATGACCATCCGGATCGCCGCTTAGCGACGGTACCGAGGCTGCCGTAACCGCGGCCTCACCGGCTGCCCTGCCCGGGGCAGCGCCAGGACGTACCGCCGGATCAGTGTCCGGCCGGCAGGCACCCGCTAATTCGCGTGCTGCCGGGCCATCCTGCCTGATCAGGGGAGTCATGTCTGAGTCGCAGCCGTCCGCCGCACGATCCGATCCGCGTGCCGCCACGCTGATCTTGATGGTCGGGCTGGCCGGAGCCGGGAAGACCACCCGGGCCACGGAACTCGCCGCGGCGCACCGGGCGCTGCGGCTGACCCCGGACCAGTGGATGATCCCGCTGTTCGGGGATTCGATGGCCGGCGGCAAGCGCTGGGTGCTCGAGGGCCGGCTGATCTCGGTCGCCCTGCAGGCGCTCCGGCTGGGGGTCAGCGTGGTGCTCGACTACGGGCTCTGGGGCCGCGATGAACGGTCGGCACTGCGCTGGCTGGCGCGGGCCGCCGGGGCGGCATGCCAGGTGGTCTACCTGCCCGTGGACAGGGACGTCCAGCTCGCCCGCATCGCGCACCGCCAGGAAACGGCACCGGACCAGACGTTCCCGATGAGCGAGGCCGACGTGGACGCGTGGCGGGAGCAGTTCCAGGTGCCCGACGCCGACGAACTCGGCGGCGGTGAGATCCCCGCCCCGCCGGCCGGGTGGCCGGGCTGGCCCGAGTGGGCGGCAGACCACTGGCCCTCATGCACCGACAGCTAGGTGCGGCCAGGAGATCGCCAGCTATTACGCCAGCGAGGACCGGCCGGACGGGGACTTCGAGGACGCGGGCGCCGGGACCGCGCAGCGTGACCTGCGGCGGCTGGTCGAGGAGCAGGAGGCGGGCGCGGCAGGCGGTGGCGGGGATGGCGCTGGAGACGATCTTCACAACCCGTGGTGGGGCCAGATGTCGGATCTCGGCCATATCTCGTGATGGACACGACCGTCATCTGCCGGCCATTCGCATCATCCACCTCACAGGGACCACCAGTCACTGAGCACGATGCCCTGAGCAGGCAAATCCATCGTGATCATCACGAGATGCGGGCCAGAACGCAGATGTCGCTGCGGTGGGCGCTCATCCACGCGATCGGCGAGTACGCGGCGCATATCGGGCAGGCCGACCTGATCAGGGAGCGGATCGACGGGAAGGCCGACTGGTGGTGAGAAGGCAGCAACAACTGATCTGCTTGCCGAGCACCGCCGTTCGTTCTGGAAAAGAGAATTAACTTATTCCGAACGGGCTGTGGTTATACGGCCCGAGCCTAACGATATGTTAGGAGCGGCGGAAATCTGCGAGGATCGGGCTTATGGCGTACCTGACCGGCGGTGCCGGGCCAGATGAGTGATCCCGCACCCGACGCGTTCATCGTCCGCATTCTCGGGTCCGACGGCAAGCCCGCAGGGGTAGGGGCGATGGTAGCCGAGCGGAAGATCGTGACCTGCGCGCATGTCGTGAACGTGGCGCTGGGGCTGGACCGGCACGAGCAGGCCTCGCCGTCCGAGCCGGTGACCGTGGACTTTCCGCTGGCTGGTAACGAGACAGCAACGCGGACGTGGCTAGCCAGCGTGCAGCGATGGCTGCCGCCGTCACGCGAGGGCGTCGCGGGCGACGACATCGCCGGACTGACTCTGCTCGGCGATGACCTGCCGCCCGGAGTCGATGCGGTCGGGCTGGCGGTGGACATGCCGAGGATGGGCAGGAGAGTCCAGGTTTTCGGCTATCCGCAGCACCGGCCCGATGGCGGGTGGGTCGAGGCGACGATCCGGGGCCGGGTCGGGAACGGCAGGATCCAGCTCGACTCGGATTCCGCACTGCGAGTCGAGCGGGGGTTCAGCGGCAGCCCGGTATACGACGACGCCATCGGCCGTGTGGTCGGGCTCATCGCCGCCGCGCCGGCCAGCGCGCAGTGGCGGGACAGCTACGCGATCGGAGCGAACCGGCTGCGCCTGGCGTGGCCAGAAGCCCTGGCAGGGCGATGGCAGCGCACCGCACGTGCAGGTCGGCCGGGGCGGGCCGAACTTACCGCCTTGCACATTTCCGACCTGCGGTTCGGCGGCGGAGACGGTGCGCCGTTCGAGCGGATCCGGCGCGACCTGGCGGATCTGTCGGCCGAACGAGGATTGCGCCCGGATCTCCTGATCGTGACCGGCGACCTGACCGCGTCGGGGCTGCCCAGCCAGTTCAACTCGGCCTTCGAGTTCCTGGTCGGGCTTTCCGAGGCGGCCCAGATCCCGCGGCGGCACGTTGCGGTCGTCCCAGGCGACCACGATGTCAACAGAATGGCATGCCGGGCGTATTTCGACGAGCAGGAAAGCAAGGAGCGGGTACCAACTCCGCCGTATTTTCCCAAGTGGAGCCAGTTCGTCACCGCCTTCGGCGACTTTTACGCTGACGTCGACGACGTCACCTTCACACCGGACGAACCATGGACGCTTTTCGCCATGCCGGACCTCAGCGCGGTAATCGCCGGGCTGAATTCCACGATGGCGGCGACGCATCGCGACGCCGACCACTACGGGCAGCTCGGAGAGCGTCAGCTGCACTGGTTCGCGGAACGGCTGGCGGACTACCGGTCGAAGGGGTGGCTCAGGCTGGCCGCCGTGCACCACAGCGCGACTGGCGCGGCCGGGGCCGGATTGCATGATGTGGCCGAGCTGGAACGGTTGCTCGGGCAGACCGGCCTGGCCAACCTGCTGGTCCACGGACAGGCGCGCGACGCGGAGATGCACCGGCTCGGCTGCGGGCTGCCGGCCCTGTCCGGCCGGTATCAGCTGATCACCGTGCGCCGGGACGGCTTCGCCCAGTACGCCCGGCGGTATGCGGCCGAGCAGGACCGCTGGCTAGGCGACAGCGGAACCGGCCCGGTCGGCTCCGATCGCCGCGACTGCGGCTGCGAACTGGCCGATGTCCATGAGGTTTTCCCGCGGCGGGAGGCGGAGACCGGGACGCTCGCGGAGATCGGCCCGGACGATGCGGCAGGAGCACGGGCGGATGCCGGCGAAGGAACAGGATCCGACCGCATCGCGTCGCCGACGGCCGGGACGGCGGCTCAGCGTGCCGGGAGAACCTGGCGGACGGATCGCGCACCGGGCAGTCCGTACCGGGACTTCCTGGAACGCGTGGCCGAGGCGACCCAGGTGCGGTGGCCGAGGGCAACGGTCAGCGAGCGCGAGGATGACGGCTATCTCAGGGTGCTTGCGCCGATACCTGACGGGGGTGCCGAGCAGTTCCCGATAGGGGTGATACTCGGGCCGGCCACCGAGGCTGGCCTGGATGCGTTCATCGCGCGTACACACGCGCAGTTCGCGGCCGCCGACCCGTCGGTCCGATCCGAGCTTGTCTACAGCGGACCCGCGGCTTCCGGGCAGCTCGTCGCGCTCGCGTTGCGGCGCGGGGTCCGGCTGCGCAGCTTCGTCGAGTACCAGGGCCTGCTCGACCTCCGGCCGCTGGTCGAGGCGCAGGCCGAGCGGCTCGCCGCGGATCGGGTCTATCCGGCCAGGCTCTACGTCCCGCAGCGGTACCGGATGGCGAGCCCGGACGATGACGGCGTTCGTGCCGCGCTCATCGAGCAGGCGATCGCGTGGCTGAGCGCCGATAACGCACGGCTGATCATCGTGCTGGGGGACTTCGGGCGAGGGAAGACCTCGTTCCTGCGGCAACTGACCCGCACCCTGCCCGGCGAACTGCCCGCGCTGCTGCCCGTCCTGGTGGAGCTGCGCAGCCTGGAAAAGGCCCCGACGCTCGATGAGCTGCTGGCCCAGTACCTGGTGAAGCAGGGGGTGGAGGACATCAGCCCGGCCAAGCTCAGGTATATGGTCTCCAGCGGCCGGATCGTCCTGCTCTTCGACGGGTTCGACGAGCTCGAGCTCCGGGTCGGGTACGACAACGCCGCCGACTACCTGCAGATCCTGCTGGAGTCCGTGTCGGGAAATGCCAAGGTGGTGCTCACCAGCCGGAGCCAGCACTTCCGGTCGACCGAGCAGGTGCGTACCGCCCTGGGAGAGCGGGTAGACACGCTGCGGGCCAGCCGCGTGGTGGTGCTCGAGGATTTCTCCGAACAGCAGATCATCCAGTTCCTCAGCAACCTCTACGGCGGCGACGCCGCCCGCGCACGCGCCAGGTTTGACCTGCTCAGCGGGATCGGGAACCTGCTCGACCTGGCGCACAATCCGCGCATGCTCGGCTTCGTCGCCGAGATGGGCGAGGAGCGGCTGCTGGCTGTCCGCAATGACGAGGAGCGTGTCAGCGCCGCCGGGCTCTATCGCGAGATCATCGACGTGTGGCTCAGCGCGGAGGAAGAAAGGCAGCGGCACCCGCGCGGCCAGCCCTCACTCGGCAAGGACGAGCGCCTGGCGGCGTGTACCGCGCTGGCCCTGCGGCTATGGGAGTCCAAGGACCTCACCATCGCGCTGAAGGACCTGTCCGAGGAGATCGCGGCCACCCTGACCGGGCTTTCCGAGCGCGGCTACAGCGACGCGGCGGCGAGTCATTCGATCGGGTCCGGCAGCCTGCTGGTGATGGCCGACGACGGGGCATTTGCCTTTGTGCACCAGTCGATCATGGAGTGGCTGGTGGCGTCGGCGGCCGCGGGTGCCGTCACCGAACGGCGCCCGGCGCAGATGCTCGCGGGCAGGAGCATGCCCCGGCTGATGGTCGAATTCTTCACCGACCTCGCGGGGCGCGTTCCGGCCGCTCGGTGGGCGGAAACGACGCTGGCCGATCCGCAGGCGCCGCAGACCGCCAAGCAGAACGCGCTGGCGGTCAGGCAGCGCATCGGAACCGTCGGCGGAGACGACGCTGCCGCGATCCCGCCGGGACGGCAGAATCTGGCCCGGGTAGACCTGCGCGGTCAGGACCTTACCGGCCGGGACCTGCGGGACGCCGACCTGCGCGCCGCCAACCTGCGCGGCATGCGCCTGGAGGGTACCGACCTTTCCGGCGCCGACCTGCGCGCCGCCGACCTGCGCGGGGTTCGCATGGTCGGCGGCTCGTTGCGAGGCGCCGACCTGGTCATGAGCCGGTGGGATCGTGCCGCGCTGCTGGCCGTCGCCGGGCTTGACGACCTGAAGACCGGGCCGGAACTCTACACCGCGGCCGTCGTGGGACGCGACGGCGTCGACTTCATGACCCAGCCGCCCGGGGAGCTGACCTGCGCGGCGCTATCGCCCGATGGATCCTTGCTGGCAGTCGGGGTCTTCTGCACGGTCCAGCTCATCGACATGGCCGACCGAAGGGTTATCCGGGTGCTGAGGGGCCACACGGCCGAGGTCAACGACGTGACGTTCTCCCGCACGGGTACCCTGCTGGCTACCGCCTCCGACGACAAGACCGCCCGCATCTGGGACTTCGCCACCGGGAGTACCCAAGCCACCTTGACGGACCATATCGGGGGCGTGTACGGGGTAGCGTTCTCGCCCGACGGGAGCCTGCTGGCCACCGCCTCCGAGGACAAGACCGCCCGCATCTGGGACATCGTCACCGGCGCCACTCCCAAGACTCGATTGCTGCTGCCCGGCCACACCGACTGGGTCCGGCAGGTGGCGTTCTCGCCCAACGGGAGGCTGCTGGCCACCGCTTCCGACGACAAGACCGCCCGGATCTGGGACATCGCCACCGGCGCCACCGTGGCAACCTTGCATGGTCACACCGGTTACGTGCTAGACGTAGCCTTCTCGCCCGACGGCTGGCTGCTGGCCACCGCCTCCGACGACAAGACCGTGCGCATCTGGGACATCCCCACCGGCAGGGAACCCGCCACCCGCACCAGCCTGGAAGGCCATACCAGCGAGGTGAACGGCGTCGCCTTCTCCCCCGACGGAACCCTTCTCGCCACCGCCTCCCACGACCAGACCGCCCGCCTCTGGGACATCGCCACCGGCACCGTCCGCACTACCATGACCGGTCATGCCGATGCCGTCACCGGCGTGGGATTCTCCGCGGACGAATCCCTGCTCGTCACCACGTCGGCGGACGTCACCGTCCGAACCTGGGACCTGGCCACGGGTGCCGCGCGCGGCACCCTGACCGGCAACACCGACTTCGTAACCAGCCTGGCGCTCTCGCCGGATGGAACGCTGCTGGCCACGGCGGCTCATAGCGGGAATGGCGTCCTCTGGAACCTATCCGCGGGCACCGCTCATGCCGTCATCAGGACGAGAACGCCGTACCTGAACGGACTGGCGTTCTCACCGGACGGGACCCTGCTGGCCACCGCCTCCGACGACAAGACCGCCCGCATCTGGGACATCCCGGCAGGCACCGTCCGCAGCACGCTGAAGGGCCACACCGGTGAGGTCAACTGCGTCGCCTTCTCCCCCGACGGAACCCTTCTCGCCACCGCCTCCGACGACAGAACCGCCCGCATCTGGGACGTCGCCACCGGCTCAGTCAGTGCCGTGCAAAACACCTACGCCGATGCCAGAGGCCTCGCGTTCTCTCCCGACGGAACCCTGCTGGCGACGACGGGCTGGGACGACGCCACGATCTGGGATCTCAGGACCGAGGTCGTCCCGTTGCGCCAATCACGGTTCGCGCGGGTCAGGCATGCCATCCGAAGTAGCCCGAAGACCTTCGAGACCCGGACCACATTGGAGGGCCATACCGCCGAGGTCGCCTGCGTGGTCTTCTCGCCTGACGGCACGATGATCGCGACCGGGTCCGAGGACACCACCGCACGGATCTATGACCTGGCCGGCCACACCCTCTATACCCTGCGCGGCCACTGTGCCCCGGTGTTCTCCGTGGTGTTCTCCCCCGGCGGCTCGCTGCTTGCCACCGGCTCCGACGTCGTCCGGATCTGGGACCTGACCACGGGCGCGCGTCCCACCGTCCTGGTGACGCTGATCGCGCTCGCCGAGGGCGGCTACTGCGCGCTGACCCCCGACGGGTACAAGCTCGACGGCGACCCCGGCAACGACCTGTGGTGGGCGGTCAAGCTATGCCGGTTCGCACCTGGCGAGCTCGATCCTTACGTTCCCGGTCTGCGCAGGCTCCCGGCTGACGCGCCGATACTGCCGGCGGGCAAGTGGCACGGCACCAGCGGGCCCGGCACACCCTGATCAGGGAGCGGATCGACGGGAAGGCCGGCTGGTGGTGACGTCGCCGTATTTCTGGAGGTAATCCAGGACGGTGTCGCGGAAGCCGGATTCCATCCAGTCGACGGCCGGCCGGGTCAGCGGGAGGAGAGCGCGCTCCATGGTGGCGGCACGGAACAGCAGGGAGACGGTGACGTCGTGGCCGGGCCGGTGGATGACGTCGATCGGGTCACCCGCGCGGACCTCGCCGGGCTCGACTACCCGCAGGAAGGCGCCCGTCCTCGCGGTCTGGGTGAACCGCCGCACCCAGCCCTTCTCGCCGAGCCAGCCGGCGAAGGTCCGGCACGGGATGCGGCCGCCGGTGACCTCCACCACGAGCCCGGGGCCGATCCGCCAGCGCTCGCCGATCAGCGCGGCGCTGATGTCGTAGCCGCGGATCGTCAGGTTCTCCCCGAACGAGCCGTTGCCCAGCGGCCTTCCAAGCTCCCGTTCCCAGGCATCGAGGTCCTCGCGGGCGAAGGCGTAGGCGGCGCGATCGTTCCCGCCGTGAAAGCGCAGGTCGCATACGTCGTCGCCGTCGACACCGCTCGCGCCGTCCGGGCCAGGGGCGACGATCCGCACCGGCCAGGGCACCGGGCGCTTGGCGATGCCCGTCTTGCCGCCGGCGGCGTCCGTGTACGCCACCGGCTCCGCCCTGCCCGCATTCACCGACAGCACCTGCACATTCTGCACGCTACCCGGCGCCTGCCAGCCACGTCGAACGAGTTCCCGCGGCGGTGCCGGCGCGGATCCTCGGCACGACGCCGGGGCGACCCGGGCGGAGCCGAAGGCGGTTACTAGTGCCGTGGCCGGACACGTTCGCCCCGCGGATCGCACCTGCCGCATCTCACCTGCCTCACCCGCCCCTGCCATCCGCCGCCGGCCGGATCGTGGGTCAAAACCTCCCCTATAAGGGCAGCAACGACCCACGATAATGAAAACAGGTTCGGATCGGGCGGCGAAGGGAATCACGCGGGCGGTTGCCGCGGCGCTCGGCGGGGCAACCGCTGCTTGATACGGCACCAGTCACCTTCCGTGCGTCCCGACCACCCCCGGTCAGACCAGACGACGATTTGCGGGGAGGATTCGGGCTCTGGGGAGCTTTCGGTTTGCTGGAGTGCACTCAATCCTCCCCGAGGCCCGACTCTTCCCTCCCAGAAGCCCTGATCTTCCCCGATCTTTGGTGGCAGAGATTCCCCTGGTGCTCGATGGAACAAGATGACTGAAGTACCCGGCACCATGTCAGTGCCAACAGCCTCGTCAACCATTCGCGCCCCACTGCGTCCACATGGCGCGGACACCCGAATATTTGAGTGGAAATTCCGGGTTTAGTGGCAGAATAGGTGGATCCCGGTCCACCCGAATTTCCGCGCAACCCGGATCTTCCACGATCTTTTGCTATGGCTGGTGCCAACGGGCGGATTGGTGATCCGCTAGGCGGCGCGCCGTTGCCGTTCGCCGCTCATCGCGATCACCGTGGTCCTTGCCGCAATCGCGGCCCGCACCGCGGTGTGCAGGGACGTTGACCGACCTCCGGCCGGGGGCGAGGTGTCGCGGCCAGGTGCCCTGCGTGCACACTAATGAGGTGGCACGCGTCATCGCAGGCGAGGCAGGCGGGCGGCGGCTGACCGTCCCCAGCGGACGGAGCACCAGGCCGACCAGCGACCGCGCCAGGGAGGGCCTGTTCGCGACCGTCACGTCGATCCTCGGGCCGCTGGCCGGAGCCCGGGTGCTCGACCTGTACGCGGGATCGGGCGCGGTCGGCCTCGAGGCCCTGTCGCGCGGTGCCGAACACGTCCTGCTGGTCGAATCCAGCGCCCGCGCGGCCGACGTCATCAGGCAGAACATCGCCGCGATCGGCCTGCCTGGCGCCACCGTGATCGCCGACCGGGTAGAGCGGGTGCTCGCCCGCGGCCCGGAGCCACGCTCAGAGCCCGGCCCGGTGCCCGCCCCGGTGCCTAGCCCGGTGCCCGGCCCGGCGCCGGGCCCGAAGTCCAGCCCCGAGCCCGGCCGGCCGCCTGGCCGTTACGACGTCGTGTTCGCGGACCCCCCGTACGCGGCGCCGGATGAAGAGATGACCCGCGTGCTCTCGCTGCTCGCGGACTCCGGCTGGCTGGCAGCAGGAGCGCTCGTGGTCGTGGAGCGCGCCACCCGGTCGGGGCCGGTGTGCTGGCCGGAGGGATTCGTGCCTGACCGTGCCCGCAGGTACGGGGAGGCCACCTTCTGGTACGGTCTCGGCCCTGAGGCACCGGCACCATGACCGCCACGACCGCCACCACCGCCACGACCGGCCAGAACCCGCCAGGAGCGAAGGGGTAGCACCAGGTGCAACGCGTAGTCTGTCCGGGCTCATTCGATCCCGTCACCAACGGCCACCTCGACATTATCGGCCGCGCCGCGGGCCTCTATGACGAGGTGATCGTCGCGGTGCTGATCAACATGACCAAGCGGAGCCTGTTCACGGTCGACGAACGGGTCGAGATGCTCGGCCAGGTCACCAGCCGCTACGCCAACGTGCGGATCGAGCGGTTCCATGGCCTGCTTGTCGACTTCTGCGCGGCCAACGGGATCGCCGCGGTGGTCAAGGGCCTGCGCGCCGTCAGCGATTTCGAGTACGAGATGCAGATGGCGCAGATGAACTACCGGATGGCCAAGGTGGAGACGCTGTTCATGACCACCAACCCGCTGTACTCCTTCCTGAGCTCGAGCCTGGTGAAGGAGATCGCGAGGTACGGGGGGGACGTCAGCGGGCTGGTCCCGGACGTGGTGCTGTCCCGGCTGCGCGAGCGCCTGGCGCAGGACGAGCCCGGAACCTGAGCCCGGGGAGGAGTAACCAGAGCCCCAAACTGACGTCAAGTTGGGATTACCGCTCGTCGCCGGTAGGCTAGGCGCTCGGTTCCCATTCATCATTCACGAGTACACTGTCATGCCCAACACACGTACCAACGCCCACCGCGGCCCGCTTGTCTTTGACATGCGCTCGCTCAGCCGCCAGGCAGGCTCCGCCAAGACGCAGACGCGGATCGTGCCTGCCCCGGAAGATCTGCGTCTTGAGCTGGCCGGCGTGCCGGCAGGCGCGGACGTGGACCTGATCGCCAGGTTCGAGGCCGTGACCGAAGGCGTCCTGGTCACCGCGTCGGCGACGGCCCCGCTCGCGGGCGAGTGCGCCCGGTGCCTGGCACCGGTTGACTCCACCGTGACGGTCGGCTTCACCGAGCTGTACCTATACCCCGAGTCGCGCCGCTCGCCAGACACGCACGGCAAGCGCAACACGCACGACAAGCACGATACGCACGACACGCACGATAGGCGTGACAAGCACGACCAGAACGACCCGAACGACGAGCAGGACGACGACGAGCGCTACCTCGACGGCGACCTGCTCGACCTGGAGCCGGCCTTCCGCGACGCGGTGGTGCTGGCCCTGCCGATGTCGCCGCTGTGCAGGGACGACTGCCCGGGGCTGTGCGCCCAGTGCGGCGTGCCGCTGGCGGAGGCGGGCCCGGACCACGGGCACACCGGCGAGCTCGATCCAAGGTGGGCCGGGCTGAAACAGCTAGCAGAACCAGCAAGATCACAGGACAACGGCCACCGGGCCGGGGCCATCGATAGACAGGAGGGCTGACGTGGCGGTTCCCAAGCGGAGGATGTCCCGCAGCAACACCAGGTCGCGACGCTCGAACTGGAAGACCACCGCGCCCGCGCTGGTGAGCTGCCCGCAGTGCCACGACCCCAAGCTGCCGCACGTGGCCTGCCCGACGTGCGGCACGTACAACCGTCGCCAGGTCCTCAACCCGTCCTGACGGCACACCCCCGGCACAACGCCGGGACCGGGTTAAACGTCGCAGCCGGCCGGGCATGATCAGCGGGTGCCGGGAGGAGGACGCGGTGGGCGTAGCGAGCCAGTCGTGGGACGGCGGGAACAACGCAAAAGACCCCGCCGGGCTCCGGCACGCCCTGGGCGTGCCGATCATGCCCAAGTCGCTCGAGCGCGCGCTCACCCACCGGTCCTACGCCTACGAGCACGACAACCCGCCCACCAACGAGCGCCTTGAGTTCCTCGGCGACTCGGTGCTCGGCCTCGTGGTGACCGACACCCTGTTCCGCGGCTACCCGAACCTCCCGGAGGGACAGCTCGCCAAGCTGCGCGCCGCGGTCGTGCAGATGGGCGCGCTCGCCGAGGTGGCCAGGGAGCTGAACCTGGGCGCGTACGTCAGGCTCGGCAGGGGCGAGCAGGTGACCGGCGGCAGGGACAAGCCGTCGATCCTGGCCGACACGCTCGAGGCCGTGATCGGCGCGGTCTACATCGACTGCGGCCTGCCCGAGGCGAGCGGGCTTGTGCACCGGCTGTTCGATCCGGTCATCGACCGGTCGGCCCGGCTCGGCGCCGGCCTGGACTGGAAGACGTCGCTGCAGGAGCTGACCGCGGGCGAGCTTCTCGGCGTGCCCGAGTACCAGGTCGAGGAGAGCGGCCCGGACCACCAGAAGTCGTTCCGCGCGACGGTCAGGATCGGCGGCCGGGTGCTCGGCTCCGGCGAGGGCCGCACCAAGAAGGCGGCCGAACAGCAGGCGGCCGAGATGGCCTGGACCACGATCACCGCCGAGGCAGCCGCCCAGGCCGCCCCGCCGGCCAGCGAAGCCGACAACCCAGACGACCCAGACACCACAGACGAGCCAGAAGACAACAGGGGAGAAGCGGCCGGCTCCGCCCCGGAGGGGTGAGCCGCGATGCCTGAACTACCCGAGGTGGAAACCGTCCGCCGGGGCCTGGAGCGCAACGTCGTCGGCAGGCAGGTCGACACCGTCCGCGTGCTGCACCCGCGCGCCGTCCGGCGGCAGGTCGAGGGTCCCGCGGAGTTCGAGGCCGCGCTCGCCGGGCGCACCCTGGACGCCGCGATGCGGCGCGGCAAGTACCTGTGGCTGTCGGTCGGCGAGGACGCGCTGCTCGCGCACCTGGGCATGAGCGGGCAGCTGCTGGTCGGCGAGCCGGGCCGGCCGCTCGACCCGCACGTGCGGATCTGGTTCACGTTCAAAGACGAGGGTCCCGACCTGCGCTTCACCGACCAGCGGACGTTCGGCCACATGTGCGTGGTGCGGGACGGCGCGGAGCTCCCCGCGCCGATCGCGCACATCGCGCCCGACCCGTTCGAGCCCGCCTTCGACCCCGGCCTGCTGGCCCAGCGGCTGCGCAAGCGCCGCACCGGGGTCAAGCGCGCGCTGCTCGACCAGTCGCTGATCAGCGGCGTCGGCAACATCTACGCCGACGAGGCGCTGTGGCGGGCCAGGCTGCACTGGGCACGCCCGACGGAGACCCTGAACGGCCCGGAGGTCAGCAGGCTGCTCGAGGCGGTCCGCGAGGTACTCGGCGAGGCCCTGGTCGCGGGCGGAACGTCCTTCGACAGCCTCTACGTCAACGTCAACGGCGAGAGCGGTTACTTCGACCGGTCGCTCGCCGTATACGGCCGCGAGGGCGAGCCGTGCCCCAGGTGCGGCACGATGGTCAGGCGCGACCCGTTCATGAACCGCTCCGCGTACAGCTGCCCCCGCTGCCAGCCCCGGCCGCGCCGCGGCCGCTGGTAACCCGGCCCCGCCGCGGCCGCTGGTGAGCCAGCGACGCCGCTGACAGCGGGTGACCAGTGTGCCCGGGCAGGCCAAAATCCCGTGTTTCATCTGATAGAGTGCATATCAGTCATCCGGCCGGACCCTAACTTGACCAGGAAACGGCTGGGTGCGATCCTAGTAACTGTTGATTGCGCGCGGGTTCGCGCGTGCTAAGTATGTGCCCACTCTGGTCACTCAGCGTGGAGGACCTTTAACAATGGCGAAGGCTCTATTCGGCCACGTCGGCGGTCCCGATCCCCGCATGCTTTCCGAGATGCGTCGGCTCCAGCAGCGCGTACGGGACCTGGAAGCCGAGCTTGT
>JASHTQ010000769.1 GCA_030040475.1 Streptosporangiaceae bacterium | reverse complement strand
CTCAACCCGGGCGTGGCCGGCACGTCCCCGGCCGTGGTGCTGGCGCTGACCGCCGCCGCGACGTCGACGATCAGGCTCGGCTCCGGGGCGGTGCAGATGGGGCACCGCACCGCGCTGTCCACCGTCGAGGAGTTCGGCCTGCTCGACGCGCTGCACCCGGGGCGCTTCGACCTCGGCCTGGGCCGCTCAGGCGGCCGACCGCGCGAGCCCAAGGCCCCCGCGCTGGCCGGCGGCGGCGCTGCGGCCACAGTGTCCGGCGGCCGGACCCCGAACGGGCTGCTCATCCCGCCGCGGTTCTCCTTCCAGCGGCTGCTCGGCTCGCCCCGGTTCGCGATGCAGAAGACGCTGCTCCAGCTGCCGCACGCCGAGCCGCAGAACTACACCGAGCAGGTCGGCGACGTCCTCGCGCTGATCGCCGGGACCTACCGCTCCCCTGACGGCGTGGAGGCCCACGTGGTGCCGGGCGAGGGCGCGGCGCTGCAGGTCTGGATCCTTGGCAGCAGCGGCGGTGAAAGCGCCGAGGTAGGCGGCAGGAACGGCCTGCGCTTCGCGGCCAACTACCACGTCAGCCCGTCCACCGTGCTCGAGGCGGTGGACGGCTACCGGGCCGCGTTCCGGCCGTCCGCGGTGCTGGACCGGCCCTACGTCAGCGTGTCAGCCGACGTCGTGGTCGCCGACACCGAGGCCGCCGCTCGCGAGCTGGCTACCGGCTACGGCCTGTGGGTACGCAGCATCCGCACCGCCGAGGGCGCCATCCAGTTCCCCACCCCCGAGCAGGCTCGCCGCTACGTCTGGAGCGATGCCGACCGCGAGCTGGTCGCCGACCGCATCGACACCCAGTTCGTCGGCACCCCCGGCCAGGTCGCCGACCACCTCGAACGCCTCCGCGACGCCACCGAAGCCGACGAGCTGATCATCACGACCATCACCCACGACCACGCCGACCGGGTCCGCTCCTACCAGCTGCTCGCCGAGGAATGGGCCAGGCGATGACCCCGGCGCGACGGTAAGCCGGGACGACACGAACGAAACGATAAGAAAGGGCAGCCCGCCATGGAGACCTGGGACGCCATCCGCGCCAGGCGCAACGTTCGCAACTACCGGACCGACCCGGTGCCCGCCGCCGACCTGGATCGCGTCGCGGAGGCGGCCTGGCGGGCGCCGTCGGCGTCCAACCGGCAGCACTGGGATTTCATCATCGTCACCGACCCGGATCAGCTCCGGGCGTTGCCGGCCGTCTGGCGCGGCGCGGGGCACATCGCCGGCGCCGCCGCCGCCATCGCGCTCGTCGTCCCCACGACCGACGACGACCGCACCCGCCTCGTCGACTACTACGACCTCGGGCAGGCCACCTACGCCATGGCCGTCGCCGCCGCCGATCTGGGCATCGGCACCGGCCACTCCTCGGTCGGCGACCAGGACCTGGCCCGCAAGATCCTCGGCGTGCCTGCCCAGTACGACGTGGCCTTCCTCCTCGGCCTTGGCTACCCTGCCGACCGCCCGCTACGTCCGGCCGCCAAGCCCAACCGCCGCCCGCTGAGCGACGTCGTCCACCACGGCCACTGGTAGCCCGGAACGTCCCCGGGTAAAGCGGTCATGCCGCCGCCCAGCGACATGTAGGACCCGCGCCAGTACACCAGCGGCGGGGCGTCCTCGTCACTTATCTCGACATGATGCACGCGGCCGACCACGATCTCGTGATCGCCGCCAGGGAACCTGTTCTCGACCGTGCACTCCAGCACGGCAAGCACGCCCTCCAGCCGCGGGCTGCCGGTCCGGCCCGGCCGGTGCCGCACGTCGTCCCAGGCCGCAGCCGGCCCGCGGCGGGCGAAGTTGGCCGACAGGTGCTGCTGGGGTGCCGCGAGCACGTTGACGACGAACGCGCCGTGGGTGCGGATCGCGTGCAGCGTCAGGCTCGATCGGTCGAAGCAGACCAGCATGAGCGGCGGGTCCAGCGATAGCGACGTCACCGCGCTGGCGGTGGTGCCGACGGGCTCGCCGTCATCGCCTACCGATGTCACAACCGTCACGCCGGTGGCGAAATGGCCCATGGCCTGACGGAACGCGGAGGCGCTGACCCCGGCGCGGGACTCTCCGACAGCTGTCATTGCCTAAAATCCTACCATGTCGATATGTAAATAGGATTTTGGCGTCACTCAGCGACGCTACCGGACGCCAGCGCCCGCCTCCCCCGGGCTGAGGTAGGTCGGCCGTGCCGTGGCCAGCGGGTGGCTATAAGTTCGGTAACCACATGGTTATAATACCAGATATTATCGCCCGATTTAATGGATAATTGGAGGCGCGATGGCGGAGGACCATTGGCACCAGCCGCTTGTCCACGTGCGCGGCAGGGAGCTCAGCTCCGACACCGCCCAGACCTCGGGAATGACCCGCCTCGAGGCCATCTCGGGCAAGAGCGCCGGGTCGGAGAAGGTCTGGATGGGCCAGACTCACGTGGCGCCCGGCACCAACTCCGGCGATCACCACCACGGCGAGGCGGAGACCGCGATCTACGTCGTGTCCGGAACGCCGGCGTTCGTGTTCGCGCGGGGCACCGAGGAGGTACGCCTGCAGACCGAGCCGGGCGACTACATCTTCGTGCCGCCCTACGTGCCGCACCGGGAGGAGAACCCGGGCCAGGAAGAGGCCGTGGTGATCATCGCGCGCAGCAGCCAGCAGGGCATCGTGGTCAACCTGGACAGCCTCTGGCCTGACGACGAGGACCCGGCGCATCGAGGGCCGGCCCGTTAGGGCCGGGGTTACAGGTCCGCGTACTGGGGTTCGTCGGCGACCAGGATGCGCTCGCGGTGACGACGGCGTCGCTGACCG
>JASHTQ010000768.1 GCA_030040475.1 Streptosporangiaceae bacterium | reverse complement strand
CAATGATGCGATAAAGGGAAATATCCCGAAATGAATTTGCGCCCGCCATAACCTGACGCCAAAATGACTGTCCATAACAAAGGAGAGTGGTGTAACTTACCGCCGGTCAGGTTCACGAAACGGGGAAAGAGCGGGGGCTCCAATGAAGATAACGAGATCGCGTGCGCGCAGGACGATGGCCGGCCTGGCCGCAGCCGTCGCCCTTGCGGCCGGCGGCACGGCCGCGGTGGCGACGGGCACCGCAAGCCATGCCCAGGCCCGGCCTGCGGTGCAGGCTAACTCGCCGAAGCAGGTGGCTCGGGCGCGCGCCGCGCTGACGCGGTACCTGAGCCAGACCAACCCGACCGTCGACCTGATCGGCGAGACCGGCCTCAGGCCGGCCACCCCGAACCTGAGCGCGGGACCGACGAGCGCCCAGCAATCGACGAGCTTCAACTGGTCCGGTTACGCGGACACCAGCACCACGACGGGGGAGTTCACCGCGGTCTCGGCCACCTGGCAGGAGCCGTACACGCTGTGCACCCCGGAGCAGCGGCTGGCCTCGTTCTGGGTCGGCCTTGACGGCTACACCAACTCCACCGTCGAGCAGGACGGCACGCTCGCCTACTGCTTCGAGGGCCACGCCTACTACTTCAGCTGGTGGGAGATGTACCCGGCGGGCACGGTCGAGGTCGGCCCGACGGTGCAGCCAGGCGACCTGATCAGCGCGTCGGTGACCAGGAGCGGGACCAGCTACACGCTCGCGCTCACCGACTACAACTCCCCGTCGAACAGCTTCTCCACGACGCAGACCTGCGCCGCGGAAACCTGCCTGGACACCAGCGCGGAGTGGATCGCCGAGCGGCCCGAGTACCCGATCGGCATCGCGCCGCTGACCTACTTCTCCAACTTCACCATGTCGAGGGCCTCGCAGACGTCGGACAGTGACACCGGGAGCATCGCCGCGGGCCCGGACGCCACCCGGATCACGATGATCGACGCCACCAGCAGCTACGCGCTGGCCGTCCCCTCGGCCCTGAGCCGGGGCACCGAGTTCACCGTTCGCTGGCTGAACAGCTACTGACCCGGCGCTACGGGTAGCCCCCGCGGCCCCCGGTCAGGGGGCCGCGGGCACGCCGGTCCGAACAAAGCGGTACAGACGGCGGCATGTGACGATGCTGGTCATGATCGAGATCGACGCGCTGCGCCCGGAGGACCGGGCCGCCTGGGAAGTCCTGGCCCGCGGCTACAAGGCGTTCTACCGGGATCCGCTGCCGGACGAGGCATACGAGGCCGCGTGGCAGCGGCTGCGGCAGGGCACCGAGGTCCACGGCCTCGGCGCCCGGCTGGACGGCGGCCTGATCGGCATCGCGCACTACTTCTTCCACCCCACCTGCTGGTCCGGGCAGGTCTGCTACCTGCAGGACCTGTTCGTGGCCGAGGCGGCGCGCGGTCGCGGCGCGGCGCGGGCGCTGATCGAGCGGCTGGCCGAGCTGGCCCGACAGCGCGGCGCGACCAGGCTGTACTGGCATACCCAGCAGGACAACGCCACGGCCCGCCTGCTGTACGACAAGGTGGCGCGGTTCTCCGGCTTCATCAGGTACGAGCACCCGCTGTGAACCCGCCGCGCCCTCAGCCCAGCCGGTCGGCGATGGCCCTGACCCCGGCGATGAACAGGTCGACGCCGAGCCGGTAGTGGAAGTCCGGGTCGCAGCTGGCCATCGGCGTGGCGCAGGCGACAAGGCGCGGGTAGCGGACGGCGGGGAGCATCGCGAAGTAGACCTCGGTGCGCCGCAGATGCTCGGCGCGTTCGTCGTCCGACAGCTCGGGATGGTAGCCCGTCTCGCTCATGACCAGCATGATCCCGGTCCACAGGGTGCTGCGGGCGATCTCGCTGGCGTGCTGCGCGTCGAACCCCGCGCCGGTCAGGATCTCCAGGGCGGCCTCGGTGGCGCGCAGCGCCGCCTCGTTCTGCTTCTCGTGCTCGAGCACAAGCTGCGGCGCGGCCGGGTGCGCCCGTAGCACGCCGATCAGCGACTCAAGCCCCGCCTGAAGCTGTGCCCACCACGGGATCGACGCGTCCACGTGCACGTCGATCTCGTCCCAGATCTGCTCGGCCATGCCGTCGAGCAGATCTTCCTTGCTGCGGAAGTGCCAGTACAGCGCCATCGGCGTGACGCCGAGGTCCTGGGCGAGCTTGCGGATGGTCAGCGCGTCGAGCCCGTCGGCGTCGGCGAGCTTGAGCGCCCGGTCGGTCACCGCGCGCTTGCTCAGCCGCGTCCGCTCGCCGTCTGGTCCGTCCGGCCCGTCGGGCCTGCGTTCTGCATCCATCACTTGACAACTATACGCCGTAAAGGCAAGACTGTACAACGTACTTGTACGACGTATAAGAACGATATACAGGTACTGCGTACATGAAGGTCTACCACGGGAAGGATGATCGCTGTGTCAGCGAGCACCGTGTCAACGGGGACGACGAGCCCGGACGGCTCGAGGAGATGGTGGGCGCTGGCGGCCGTGAGCCTGGCCGCCTTCATGACCTACCTCGACAACAACGTGACGAACGTCGCGATCCCGACCATCCAGCGCAGCCTGCACCTGTCGGTCGCCGGCCTGGAATGGGTGGTCAGCAGCTACCTGCTCACGCTGGCCGGCCTGCTGCTCGTCGGCGGTCGGCTCGCCGACGTCTACGGCCGGCGCAGGCTGTTCCAGATCGGCATGGCGGTCTTCACGCTGTCCTCGCTGGCCGCGGGGCTGGCCGGCAGCGGCGGCGTGCTCATCGGCGCGCGTGCCGTCCAGGGGATCGGCGCGGCGCTGCTGATGCCGGCCACGCTGGCGATCATCGTGGCGTCGTTCACCAACATCAGGGAGCGCACGATGGCCATCGGCATCTGGGCCGCGGTCGGCGCGCTCGCCCTCGCCGCGGGTCCGGTGATCGGCGGCCTGATCAGCCAGCACGTCCGCTGGGGCTGGATCTTCCTGATCAACGTGCCGGTCGGCGTGATCACCTTCGTCATCACGGCGCGCTACGTGGGCGAGTCGCGCGCCTCCGACGCGATCAGGCGGCTCGACCTGCCCGGGCTGCTCGCCTCCGCGCTGGCCCTGTTCCCGCTCACCTACGCGCTGATCGAGGGCAACGTGGACGGCTGGACCGCGCCGCAGATCCTCGGCGCGTTCGCGCTGGCCGCGGTGGCGGCCGCGGCCTTCCTCGGCATCGAGTCGCGCACCGCCAACCCGATGGTGGACCTGGCCATGTTCCGGCGCCGCGAGTTCAGCGGCGGCACCGGCACGATGATGATCTGGTCCTTCGGCATCCTCGGCATCTACTTCTTCACCTCGCTCTACCTGCAGGAGACGCTCGGCTTCTCGCCGACCAAGGCCGGCCTGGCGTTCGTGCCGATGGCCCTGTGCGTGGCGGTGTTCGCCTCGATCGCGCCGCGGGTCGAGGGCTGGGCCGGGGCGCACCGCACGGTCGCGTTCGGGATGCTGCTGATGGTCGTCGGCCTGGTCCTGTTCGCCCGCCTCGGCCTGCAGGCGAGCTACGCCGGCCTGCTGCCCGGGTTCATGCTGTTCGGGGCCGGCGCCGGCCTGATGAACGTGCCGCTGACCAACGCGGTCATGCAGTCCACCCCGCCCGCCCGGGCCGGCATCGCGTCCGCCCTGCTGAACGCCTCGCGTGAGGTCGCCGGCCTGCTCGGCATCACGGTGATCGGCGCGATCCTGCGGACCCGCCAGTCCGCCGCCCTGCGGGTCGGCGCGGACCCGGTGCACGCCTTCCTCGACGGCTACCACACCGGCCTGCTCGTCACGATCGCGCTGCTGGCGGCCGGCGTCGCGGTCAGCTACCTGACCCTCCGCCCCCGCTCGGCCGCGGCCGCCCAAGCCCGGGAGAGCCTGTCCGTCGGCGAGCTGGCCACCGTCGGCGAGCTGGCCACCGTCGACGAGCTAGCCGCCGTCGACGAGCTAGCCGCCGAACTCCTGACCGCCAAGGACTCGCTCCCGCTCCCGGCCCCGGCCCCGGCCATCCTGGCCCCTACCACAACCGCCACCCGCGACCCCGCCGTCCCCTAATTCCCAACCACGCGGCCTGGCCGGAACCCCCGGCCAGGCCCGACCCATGATTGTGGGTCGTTGCTACCCCCAGGAGGGAAGTTTTGACCCACGATCATGTCGTCAGAAGCCCGTCGAGCCGGTTCGCCACAGGTAGACGTGGCCGTTGATGTAGGCGGTGGCCAGCAGGCTGCCGTCCGGGCTGAACGCGACGCCAGCCACCCCGCCGCCGGCGCCGCTGCCGTGCGCGGGGTCGTGCAGGACCCCGGCGAGCTTGCCGGTCGCGACCGTCCACACGTAGGTGTTCCCGTTCGAATCGGCCGTGGCCACCAGGTACCCGTGCGCGCTGAACGCGACGTCGGCCACCCCGCCGCCGGACCCAGGCCCCGGCCCGCGAAGCGTGAAGGCGAGCTTCCCGGTGGCGACGTTCCACAGGTAGGCGTTCCCGTTCGAATCGGCGGTGGCCAGCAGGCTGCCGTCCGGGCTGAACGCGACGGCCTGGATCACCCCGCCGCCCGGATCGGTGAAGGTGCCGGCCAGCCGTCCGGTGCCTGCCCACCACAGGTACGCGCTGCCGTCCTCGCCCGCGACGGCGAGCAGGCCCGCGTTCGCACCGCTGCCAGGGCCGAACGCGACGCCGGTCAGCCGCCCGCTCCCCGGCTCGGTGAACGTCCTGACGAGCCGCCCGCCGTCGGCGGCCCACAGGTAGGCGCTGCCGTTGTCGTCCGCGGTGGCCAGCAGGCTGCCGTCCGGGCTGAACGCGGTGCCGGTCACGCCCGGGCTGCCCGGATCGGTGAAGGCACCGACGCGCCCGCCGGTGGCGGCATCCCACAGATAGCTGGTCCCGTTGCCGGCCGCGGTGGCCAGCAGGCCGTGCGGGCCGAATGCCACGTCGGCCACCCCCGCCCGCCCCGGGACAAGGACGGTCGTGGCGAGCGTCCCCGTGGCCGCCGTCCACACGCCGGCGGTCCCGTTGCTGTCGGCCACCGCGAGGAGCCCGTTGTCCGCGCCGAACGCGACCGAGGTGAGGCCGAGGCTCCCCGGATAGGACAGGGTCCGGCCGAGCCGGGGGCGGAAGGGCCCGGGTCCGTGCCCGGCGGCCAGCACGGTCAGCCCGGTGGTGAGCAGCGCGATCACGGCCACCGCCGCCGCGACGAAGGCGATCCGCGGGCCGCGTACCCGGCCTTGGCCAAGGCGCCTGACCTGCTGCCACAGCGCCTCGGGGCGAACGAGCGGCCGCGAGTAGAGCAGCGTCAGGCCCTTCGGCAGCCCCCGGCGCCTGATGCGCGCGGTATCGACGGAGGCATCCCGCGAAGCCGACGCCGGAGCCGAGGCCGGAGCCGAGGCCGGAGCCGACGCCGGGGCCCAGCCTGGGGCGGACGCCGGAGCCGAGGCCGGAGCCGGCTGCGGCGATCCGTCGAGGAACAACCCCGGCAGCCAGCCCTCCGCCAGGTACGTGTCGCCCAACTCGGCGATCAGGGCATCGGGGGTGGGCCGCTTGGCCGGGTTCCTGGCCAGGCAGCGTCCGGCCAGGTCCCTGACCTCGGGGGGAAGGCCGCCGAGCCACGGCGGCTCGTGCCTGATGCGGTGGGCCACGTTATCCGGCGCATCCTCGCCGAATGGCGGGTGGCCGGTGCCGGCGAAGGCGAGCACGGATCCCAGGCTGAACACGTCGCTCGGCGGCCCCACCTCCTTGCCCCAGACCTGCTCGGGGGACATGAACCTGGGGGTGCCCATCACCAGGCCGACGTCGGTCAGCCCGCTGTCCCCGGCGGCACGGGAGATGCCGAAGTCGATCACCCGCGGCCCGTCCTCCGCGAGCAGCACGTTGGACGGCTTGAGGTCGCGGTGCACGATTCCGCGGGCGTGGATCGCGGCCAGGCCCTCGGCCAGCCCCGCGGCAAGCGCCAGCAGCGAGCCGGCGGGCAGCGGCCCGTGCTCGCGGACCACGCTGTCCAGCGACCGGCCTCCGTACGCGGTGGCCAGCCACAGCACCGGGCCGTCCAGCTGCGCGTCCACCACGCCAGCGGTGTGCAGCCCGTCGACCTTGCGCGCCGCCTCGACCTCGCGCCTGAACCGCTCGCGGAACACCGGATCGACGGCCCGGTCCGCGCGGACGACCTTGACCGCCAGCTTCCTTCCGGCCTGCGAAAGGCACAGGAAGACCCGGCCCATGCCGCCCTCGCCCAGGCACCCGATCACCCGGTAAGGGCCGATCCGCCCGGGATCCCCCGGCTGCAGTCCTTGCCCCACCCCAACCCCTGGATGGCAGTCACAATCACGCGAGCAACCAATGGTATTCGAGCCGGGCAAGCACCGCGTTCCGCCCAAACGGCCGGCCCGCCGATCCGATCCGCCCAAACGGCCGATCCGGCCGATCCGATCCGGCCGATCCGATCCGGCCCGCCGGAATGATCTCGCCCGGCCGGGGGTTGGCGGGGTCATGACAACTGTGGGCATCATCGGCAGCGGCATGATAGGCGGCACCGTCGCCAGGCTCAGCGTGGCCGCCGGGCACAAGGTCGTGCTGAGCAACTCCCGCGGTCCCGAGACGCTGGCCGAACTCGCCGCCGAACTCGGCCCGCTCGCCACCGCGGCCACCGCGGAACAGGCCGCCGAGGCGGGCGGCCTCGTGGTGGTCAGCATCCCGGTGAAGGCGTTCGGCGAGATCCCGGTCAAGCCGCTGGCAGGAAAGCCGGTCCTGGACACGGGCAACTACTATCCGCAGCGCGACGGGCACATCAACGAGCTCGATACCGGCGCTCTCACCAGCAGCGGCCTGCTCCAGCGCTACCTCCCGGATGCTCGCGTGGTGAAGGTGTTCAACAACATCTTCTTCAGGCACCTGCGGAACCTGGCCCGCCCGTCCGGCGACCCGGATCGCACCGCCCTGCCCATCGCCGGCGACGACGCGCAGGCGAAGGCGGCGGTCAGCAGGTTCCTCGACTCGATCGGCTACGACGCGGCCGACGCGGGCCCGCTAGCCGAGAGCTGGCGCCAGGAGCCGGGGATGCCCGTCTACGGCAGCCCGTACGGCCCGTTCGACGACGAGATGGGCATGCAGGCCGACGCCGCGAAGATCCACACCCTCCTGGTCGGCGCGCTCAGGTAGCGGCAAGCACCGATCCGCCGCCGGCCGCAACGCAGGCCGCGACGCAGGCCCGCCAGGCCTATCAGGCCCACCGGACCTAACAGGCCTGGTAGGACGCCCGGTAGCCGGACGGCGGCGCCTCGATCAGGTACCCGGTGCCGTGCCGCACGAGGTAGAGGGTAATCGCCCACCGGGTGCAGGAACTGTGTTCCAGGCTGTCGGCCGGCTTCTGATGGCTGGTGAACGTGACCGACGCGGCCACGTTCCCCGAGCCGATGGCCGATATGCCGGTGAGCGTCTCATCGGAGTCGGTCGTGGACGCGTAGCCCGAGCGGAAGGACGATGCGGTTTCGTGCCGTCGCCGCTGCCGGTCGAGCAGCCTGACGTAGGCGGCATAGTCGTGGGTATTGATGGCCGTGAAGTAGTCCTGAACGAGCGCGGTGACCTGCGGTGCGGCCGGGTTTCCCGCCACGTCGGCCGCCACGGCGAGATCCGTGGCCGCGCCGCGGCCCGCGGCACGTCCCGCGGTCGGCCGGGCGGCCGTCGGAGCAGCCGTCGGAGCAGCTGACGCCGCCGACGGAACAGCCGACGCGGCCGTCTTCTTGCCCGCCGCCGATGACGACGCGCCGGCGCTTGCCCGGCCCGTGAGCTGATCTGCCGCCCGGGCCTGGCCATGGCCGCCCGCCAGGGCGAACGCGCCGCCCGCGGCGCCGAGCATGACCACCGCCACCGCGGCGCCGATAACGACCCGGATCTGCCGGCCCGGCGTCCGGCCGCCTGAGCGCGCGACGCCGGCGGCGGGCAGCGCGCCCCGGAAGGAGTCGACGGTCGTGAAGAAGGCGGAGAACGAGTCAGGATCCCTGGGCGAGACCGGTTCCCGCCTCGGCCTGACCAGGTTAGGCCCATCGGGATCCCACGAGCCGGATGACGGCAACGCGGCCGTATCGTCGTGCGCGCGGTAGTCCGCGGTCGGCCGCGGGCTGCCGTTGTCCGGCAGCGGCGGCGCCAGCGCCGCCACCGGCGGCGGCGTCACCGGCGGCGGCGTCACCGGC
>JASHTQ010000767.1 GCA_030040475.1 Streptosporangiaceae bacterium | reverse complement strand
CCCGAGCCCGGAGCGGAACTACCTGCGGGCCGGGATCAGCCACCCCGATCACCGCGCGGTCGGCTCCGCGACCCTCGACGCCGTGTACCCGGACGCGCGCAATCCCTTCGCCTTCCCCGAACTCCGCGACCGCGAGGGCCTGGCGGCCTGGAAGGTCCGGGAGGTCTGGATCGTCGCCTCCCCGTCGCCCACCCACTTCGTCGACGTGACCGCCACGTTCGGCCGGAAGGTAGCCGCGCTGCGCGCCCACGAAAGCCAGACCGGGGGGATGGACGACCTGGAGGAGCGGATCAGGGAGCGGCTCGCCCGGGCCGCCGCGCTGGCCGGCCTCCCCGACGGCTCCCTGGCCGAGTCCTTCCAGGTCATGAACACCGCCTGAGCCTGAACCGCAAGAACCGATCCCGGCATGGCACCGCCGGCCGTCGTCCCATCTACCCCGCAGCCACCATCAGCCCTACCCGCCCCTCCCCGGCCGCCCCTCCCCGGCGGGCCGGCGCGCCCCGCCAGCCACACGCCGGATCGGGGCTCGTGGGTCACAAACCCTGTCTATCGGGGCCGGGGGGACACGCACCCCACAGGCAGGACCGCCGATCGGGGCCAGAGGCACACGCACCGACCCTGCACGCGCCCGACAGGCGGAGCGCACCGGGACGGCCCGGTCAGGTCTCTTTCAGGATCTGGGCGAGGAGCTTGGCGGTGCTGCCCGCGGGCTCGGCCTGCAGGCACAGCTGCTCCATGACCTCGAGGTAGCTGTCCACCTCGGTCGCCTTGTCCAGGTAGAGGGCGCTGGTCAGCTGCTCGATGTACACCACGTCGTGCAGGTCGGGCTCGGCGAAGCGGAGGATCGTGAACGGCCCGCCCATGGCCGAATGCGGGCCCGCGTGGAACGGCAGGATCTGCAGCGTCACCGCGGGGTGCTCGGCCATCTCGATCAGGTGCTGCAACTGGTCGCGGACGACCTCACGGCCGCCGACCGGCCGGCGCAGTGCACCCTCGTCAACGACGGCCCACAGCTGCGGCGGGTTCGGGCCGCCCAGAACCTCCTGGCGGCTCACCCTCAGCTCGGCACGGCGGTTGATCTCGTCCTCGTTGGATGCCGCGCCCTGGCGGATCAGCGCCCGCGCGTACCCCTCGGTCTGCAGCAACCCTGGGACGAACTGGACCTCGTAGGTTCGCACGACGGAGGCGGCGGCCTCCAGGCCGACGTAAGGCTCGAGCCAGGTCGGCAGGATGTCCGAGTAGGCGTGCCACCAGCCGGGCGTATTCGCCTCCCTGGCCAGGTTCAGCAGCGCGGCACGCTCTTCGCCGTCGGTGACGCCGTAGAGGGTCAGCAGATCGGCCACGTCGCGCTCCTTGAAGCCGACCCGGCCGTGTTCCATCCGGCTGATCTTGGAGTGGGAGCCCCGGATCCTCTCCGCTGCCTGCTCGGCGCTGATCCCCCGTGATTCCCGCAGCCGGTGCAGCTGCCTGCCTAGCACGAGACGCTGGACGGTCGGTCCTCCTGCGCGCGTGCCGAAAATGCTGGGCGGGACGTCCCATGCCGAGTCTTCAGATGAGACCATCGGCGCTCCTCGCATCGTGACACCCGGATCTTGGCGGGGTGTGGACCAGTCTCCCACGTGATCTCATGCTTGCAAAAGGGGGGGATGTGACAATTCCGTGGATGTCTTGATCCCTCCGTGTTCTTGCAGGCTGCAAGGGTCTCGTTAGCCTTGTTGTTACCGCCGCGCCGTCACGAAGCGACGGGTGGCTATGTTACTTGCGGGTAAGATGGTGCAGTTCGGCAAGTACCTGGTCAAACTCGCCGTCTTTGGCACCTGCCAGAAATGCTGTGATCTCCGCCTGAGTGTAGACCAGAACGGGGCCGACCGGAAACCGCGAGTTGCGAACCGCGATCTCGCCGGTCGGCAAAGCGGCCAGTTCCACGCACGCCCCGTTCGGGTTGCTGTGCTGGCTCTTGCGCCAGGTGACGTCCCCGAGTTCCGCAGCGGGCATGCCGTTGTACGTTTTGAGCATATCTGTCCCTTCTGACAGGCTTACGTACCCAAGCCCGACAGGTTCACTCGCTGTGTCATGTTGATAAACGAATGGTTAGCAAGTGTCTGATGTCGCCTGATGTCGTCTCGCCTGTCTGCTGCCCCCCGTGCGGCTGCGCGGAGACTTGTGCACAAAGCGAATGAACGTGCATCCGGTCTTGCATTTGCATAATATATCAGGCAGCATGTCCCTAGGCACGCAGTTAACATCGTGATGGGTGCGATAGATTTCGCTCCCCTTACATGCAGGAAGCTGTTGCGTTGGCGCATCTCAGTGTCGCTACCGGTAGCGGGGATGACGACGAGGACGTCGATCTCTGCATGCCTCCGGTAGCCGACGGCATGCCGCGGCTGCTGCCGGTGCCGTCCGCGTGGTGGGAGACCCCGGCGGTCACTACGCGTGCGCTCAGCGCCCGGCCGGAGGAGGCCAGGACCGCCCGGCAATTCGTCCGGGAGCTGCTGACCTGCTGGGGCCTTGAGGCACTGGCCGACGACGCCGAGATGATCGTCGATGAGCTCGTCGTCAACGCCGTCCTGCATGGCACCAGGGGCGTCCAGGCCAGGAACCATCAGGGCCCGGCCATGACCGTGCTGCGGCTGTGCATGCTCAGGCGGGCCGGCGAGGTCATGCTTGCCGTCGTCGATCCCGGCAACGAGACGCCGGTGCCACGGCAGCCGGACTGGGCCGGGGAAAGCGGGCGGGGTCTGCAGATCGTCGGCGCGCTCAGCCACGTATGGGGGTGGAGCCCGATCGCCGGGCACGGCAAGGCGGTATGGGCCGTGCTGCGCGACCCCTGACCGGCTGGCACCTGACCAGCCGAACCGCCGCCGGCTGAACCCCGGCTAGGCGATACCCGACACGGGCTGCTCGGGCGCGGACTGCAGGACGTGCTCGACCAGGGCGATCAGCACCTGCTTGGCGGACTCCCTGCTGCGCGCGTCGCACAGCACGATGGGCAGCTCAGGCTCCAGGTCCAGGGCCATCCGCACGTCCTCGATCTCGTAGATCCGGGCACCGTCGAAGCAGTTCAGCGCGACGATGAACGGAATTTCCCGGCGCTCGAAGTAGTCGATGGCCGGGAAGCTGTCCGCCAGCCGCCGGGTGTCGGCAAGCACCACCGCGCCGAGCGCGCCTATCGCGAGCTCGTCCCACATGAACCAGAACCGCTGCTGGCCCGGCGTGCCGAAGAGATAGAGCACGAGATCACGGCGCAGGCTGATCCGGCCGAAGTCCATCGCGACCGTGGTGGTCGTCTTCCCCTCCACGCCCTGCGTGCTGTCGGTTCGCATGCTCCCCTCGGTGAGCGGCTCCTCGGTCCGCAGCGGCCTGATCTCGCTCACGGCGCCCACTAGCGTGGTCTTGCCCACCCCGAAACCCCCGGCAAGCAGGATCTTTATCGCGCGATGCGACGGCGGGCCTGCGGGCCCGCCCGGATCAGAGAGCCCGTAGTCCATTGAGGACCTCCCTGAGAATGCGCTTGTCGATCCGCTCGGCCATCGCGACCGGGGTGCTGATCGCGACCAGGCCGAGTTCCCGCAGGTCGGCAAGGAGGATGCGGACGACACCGAGCGGGAGGTCAACATCCGATGCGATGTCCGCGACGGTCGTCGGCGTTCGGGCCAGCTGGAGCACGCTGATGTGCTCGGGTCCAAGCGACGAGGGATCCGCGATGGCGCGGGTGGCCATCACGGTTGCCACCAGGTCGAACGACTCACCGGTGTGCCGCGTGCGCCCCTGGGTCAGGGCGTAGGGACGGACGACGGGCCCGGCCTCGTCATCCAGCCACCGTTCGTCGTTGGACGGCATCGTGCCTCTTAATCCCTGCCGCTGAAGGCGGATGCGCGCGCGTTGACCCTGATGTGCTCGCCGGACCTGTGCACGAGGACGGCCATCTCGTAGGCGACAAGGCCGAGGTCCGCGCCCTGCTCGGCGATGGCAGCCAGGCAGGTTCCGCTGCCCGCGGCGGTCACGAGCAGGAATCCTGACTCCATCTCGATGACGGTCTGCCTGACCTCCCCGCCGCCGAAGTGGCGGCCGGCGCCGCGGGCAAGCGACTGGAACCCTGCGGCAAGCGCCGCCAGGTGCTCGGCGTCATCGCGCCCGAGCGTGCTCGACGCGCCGAGCGCGATGCCGTCAGAGGACAAGATGACGGCCTTGGAGATCGGGCCGACACGTCGCACCAGGTCGTCGAGCAGCCAGTCGAGCTGGCCGCCGCTGCTGACATCAGGTTCCATCTGCCCCCCCGGGTACTTCGTTGTCCGAGCCGGGTGCCGGGTCGGCGCCCGGGGACGTGTTCGCTCCCGCCGTGGCGGCTGCCGGGTTCGCCGCGCCCGCCGGTGCAGGCCCACCCGGATCAGGCCCACCCGGTGCAGGCCCATCCGGATCAGGGCCGGCCGATCCGGGGCCGGCCCACGCGGGGTCGCCCTGCGCCGGGTACCGGGTCCGCCCCTCCTGCCAGCCGCGCTGCAGGGCGGACATGGTCTGGCGGATCTCGGCCGGCGTGGGTCCTCCGGGCGGGACGGACGGGCCGTTGGCCGCCGTCAGCCGCTGCGGCGCGTCGCCGCGAAGCTGGGGATGCAGGTTCGCCTGCTTGACCCGGCGCGGAAGCCCGTTGATGCCCTCGTCAGCATCCGGCCCCGGCCTGTCCGGAACCACCGGCAGCGGCCCGGTCTGCCGGGACAGCTCCCACGGCGGGCCGGAGGACTTCTGGGTCCGCGGCGAGGCGACTGGGGTCATCGGCGTGGGCGGCCCAGCCTGGCCACGCTCGCCCACCGGCGCGCCGACCGTGCTCTGCCCGGTCCAGCCGGGGAACGGTCCCGGCTGCACGGGATAGGGCGGGGTCCCGTCGGCTACCGGTGTCCTGCCCGCCCCCGGCTCCGGCTCCTCGCGGAGCACCGGGTTCGGCTGGGTGTCGCCCCGACGCGGCCCGCCCCCGGCCGCAGACCCACCCCCGCCCCCGGACCCACCCCCGGCCGCGAACCCGCCCCCGGACCCGAACCCGGCACCGTCCTGACTACGCCGCCGCGGCATGAACACGTCGAATGTGGGCGCCGCCGGGCTGGCCGCGCCGTTCGCCTCCGCGTCGGCACCGGACGCGGCGCCAGCGGGGTCCGCCTGCCGGTTGCGCTCCCGCCTCGGCAACTCCTCAGGATCCGAGAGGTTCGAGAGGTTCGAGGGACCCACCGGACCCATAGGACCCATAGGACCCGCAGGACCCAGGGGAACCAGCGGGGACACCAGGCCCGCTCCGCCGTCGGCCCCCGGCCCCGAACGCTGCGGCGAGGCGTGCGCGCCGCCGGACGCGTTCCCGTGGGCACGCCGCAGCGGGCCTGAAATGCGCACGCCGGGCGTCTCCGCCAGCCCAGGGACGGTGCGCGGAGCGGGGAAGGCCGAAAGCTCGCTGACGACGGCGTGGTTCCCGTTGGTCACGGCCGTCGGCGTCATCGTGATCGCCGCGGGCTCGCCGGGCAGCCCGGCCCGGAACGCCTCCTCGGTCACGACCAGGTGCCGCGGGATCAGCACCACGGCGGAGGTGCCGCCGTACGGCGACGCCTTCAGCGTCACCTGGATGCTGTGCCGCTTGGCCAGCTGCCCGACCACGAACAGGCCCAGCTGCTCGCTCTCGGCGGGGTTGAACTCCGGCGGGCTGGCCAGCCGTTCGTTCAGCTCGGCGAGCCGCTCCGGGCTCATCCCGAGCCCGCGGTCCTCGACCTCGATCGCGAACCCGTTGGCGACGGTCTCGCCCGCCACCCGCACCGACGTATACGGCGGCGACAGCGTGGTGGCGTTCTCGATCAGCTCGGCAAGCAGGTGGATGACGTCGGCCACGGCCGAGCCGGAAAGCGCCGCCTGGCTCCTGGTGGCCACCGACACCCGGGCGTAGTCCTCGACCTCGGCGATCGCGCCGCGCATCACGTCGACCATCCGGACCGGGCTGCTCCAGCCCCGGCCCGGCGGCGCGCCGGCCAGGATGACCAGGCCCTCCGCGTGGCGGCGCATGCGGGTGGTGAGGTGGTCCAGGCGGAACAGGTCGTCCAGGGCCTCGGGATCGGTGGCCCGCCGTTCCATCTGGTCGAGCAGGGTCAGCTGGCGGTGCAGCAGCGACTGGCTGCGCCTGGCCAGGCTGCGGAACACGTCGTTGATTCCACGCCGCAGCTTCGCCTCGTCCACGGCGGCCTGGATGGCGGTCTGCCTGACCAGGTCGAAGGCCTGGCCGACCCGGCCGATCTCGTCGCTGCCGGTCAAGCCGTGGCCGACCTCGAGCGGCGGTGCCTCGGCGGCCACGTCGACTTCCTCGCTGCGCCGCAGCCTGGCAAGCACGTCCGGCAGCTGATCGGAGGCCAGCGCGATGGCCGAACGCTCCAGCCCGCGCAGCCGACGGATGATGCCGCGCCCGACGAGGGTGGTTACCACGAGCGTGATCAGCAGCCCGAGCAGCGCGATGCCGCCGGTGACCGCGACCTTGATCCAGGCCGAGTGGCTGGTCTGGTGATCCGCGGTCAGGATCGCGTTCGCGACCGCGACGCCGCCGTTGTACTCGTCCTGCAGCAGCGTCCCCGCCAGCCGCTGCCACTGCGGCAGGCTGACCGGCAGCCCGGCCACCGGGGTGCCCGCGGCGAGATCCTGCTCAATCCCGGCGAGCGTCTGCTGCATCGACCCGGACCCGGCCAGCGACGCGTTGAACAGGGACAGGTTGGCCGGGCTCAAGATGGCGTCCGCGTACTGTGCGTCGGCCTGCCTGGCGGCGGCCATGCCGGTGAGCGCGATCCGGTCCTTGGCCGTCATCCGCCTGCCGGCGAGCATGCCGGACAGCAGCGCGTCCTCTTGCGAGAGCTGCTCCCTGGCCTGCACGGTCGCGATCAGGCCCGTGGCCTGGCCCAGCTGGCTGGTGTCGGACTCGCTGTTGGCCATGACGAGGAACAGCTTGGGCTCGGCCGCGATGCCCTGGCCGTAGTCGGTCAGCGCGGCAAGCGGGCTGAGCTGCTGCGCCTTGACCGCGGTACGGAGCGTGCCGAGCTGGTCGACGCCGCTGACCACGCTCGTGATCGCCTTGTACTCGCTCGGCGTCTCGCTGTTCACCGTGGCGGGGGAGTTCATCGCGGCCACGAACGCCGGCTCGTCGGCGTTCGTCGCCGCGATGGCCGTGTTGTACGCCTGCAGGTTGGCGGCGGTGGGCTCGAACAGGTAGACGACCGCGGCGGCGCGCTCGGTCTGCAGGTAGCCGACGAATTTCGCGGTCGGCAATGAGGTGGCGTTAATCAGGCTTGGCGCCCGGTCCAGGTTGATGGCGTTGTTGATCGAGGTGCCTGCCACATAGGCAAGCAGCCCGATCATGGCGACCAGCGGGATCGCCACCAGGAAATAGATTCGGAGCCGAATGGACCGTCCGCGCGATCCCATGACAACTCCCATGTTTTACGAGCGTCGCATGCCAACGTCCCCCCGCCGCGCGCGACTATCGGTCAAGAGGGCCAGAATAGCCCATAACAGGCATCGGCTGGACCGGAAGAACGATATATCCGGTTATATGCCGCGGCCGGTGGTCACCCGATATCCGCTGGTAGTGACGCGGGATTACTTCTGATACCGAGGATGCGGGCTAAGCGCTGCCGTGCCGATACGGACGGCCGGGGTTAAGCGTCCCCGCCGTGTTTGTCGGCAGGGCGCCTTACCCTATGGAGGTGGCCGCCATCGCGAAAGATTCCCTGCTGTCCGGGCTCAATCCGGAGCAGCGTGCCGCCGTCGTGCACGAGGGCGGGCCGCTGCTCATCGTGGCCGGCGCGGGTTCGGGCAAGACCCGGGTGCTCACCCACCGGATCGCGTACCTGCTGGCCGCGCGCGGCGTGGCGCCGCAGGAGATCCTGGCCATCACCTTCACCAACAAGGCGGCGGGCGAGATGGCCGCCCGCGTCGCCGCGCTCGTCGGCCCGCAGGCGAGGTCGATGTGGGTGATGACCTTCCACTCCGCCTGCGTCCGCATCCTGCGCCGCGAGGCCAAGCGGTTCGGCTACCCGTCGTCGTTCTCCATCTACGACCAGGGCGACTCCCAGCGCCTGATGGCGCTGGCCTGCCGCGAACTCGACCTGGACGCCAAGCAGTTCCCGCCGAAGGCGATGGCCGCCGCGGTGTCGAACCTGAAGAACGAGCTGATCGACTACGAGACGTTCGCGTCCCGGGCGCAGACCGCGCGGGACCGGGCGCTCGCCGAGGCCTACAGCGAGTACCAGCGCCGCCTGGTGGCCGCGGGCGCGATGGACTTCGACGACCTGATCATGGTCACCGTCAACCTGTTCCAGGCCATGCCCGAGGTGGCCGAGCAATACCGGCGCAGGTTCAGGCACGTGCTCGTGGACGAATACCAGGACACCAACCACGCCCAGTACATCCTGGTCAGAGAGCTGGTCTCCGGTTGGGCACCGCTCTTTTCTTCATCCAGAACGGGAGGTGGTGCGCCCGCAGCGGACGCGATCCCGCCGTCTGAGTTGTGCGTCGTCGGCGATGCCGACCAGTCGATTTACGCGTTCCGCGGGGCGACCATTAGGAACATCGTCGAGTTCGAGCAGGACTACCCGGACGCCACCGTCATCCTGCTCGAGCAGAACTACCGCTCGACCCAGAACATCCTGGCCGCCGCCAACGCCGTGGTCGCGCAGAACCGCGGCAGGAAGCCGAAGAACCTCTGGTCGGCCGCTGGCGCCGGCCCGCCGATCGTCGGCTACGTGGCGGACAACGAGCACGACGAGGCCGCGTTCGTCGCCGAGGAGGTGGACCGGCTGACCGACGCGGGCGAGGCCACCCCCGGCCAGGTGGCGGTCTTCTACCGGACGAACGCTCAGTCCCGGGTCTTCGAGGAGGTCTTCATCCGGGTCGGGCTGCCGTACCGGGTGGTCGGCGGGGTCCGGTTCTACGAGCGGCGCGAGGTCCGCGACCTGCTCGCCTACCTGCGGCTGATCGCCAACCCCGCGGACGAGGTATCGCTGCGGCGGGTGCTGAACACCCCCAAACGCGGCATCGGCGACCGGGCCGAGGCGGAGGTGGCCGCGTACGCGCAGCGGGAGCGGATCACGTTCGCCCGCGCGCTGGAGGCCCCGGCCAAGGTGCCGGGGCTCGCGGCCAGGTCGGCCGCTGCCATCGAGGGGTTCAACGCGCTGATCGGCGGCCTGCGCGAGCTGGCCGACACCGTTCCCGTCGCGGCCCTGGCCGAGGCGATCCTCGACCGCACCGGCTACGTCGAGTCGCTTGAGTCGTCCTCGGACCTGCAGGACGTCGGCCGGGTGGAGAACCTGGAAGAGCTCGTCTCGGTGGCCCGCGAGTTCGACGGCTCCCGCGGCGACGAGGGCACGCTGGCGGAGTTCCTCGAGCAGGTCTCGCTGGTCGCCGACGCCGACGAGATCCCGGAGGGCGAGGATCACGGCGGGCTGCTGACGATGATGACCCTGCACACCGCCAAGGGCCTTGAGTTTCCCGTCGTGTTCCTCACCGGCCTGGAGGAGGAGGTGTTCCCGCACCAGCGCTCGCTGACCAACAAGAAGGAACTCGAGGAGGAGCGCAGGCTGGCCTACGTCGGCATCACCCGTGCCGAGGAGCGCCTCTACCTGACCCGGGCGCTGCGCCGGAACTGGTACGGCCGCCCCGCCTTCCACGAGCAGTCGAGGTTCCTCAGCGAGATCCCGGCCGAGCTCGTCGAGTGGCGCCGCGACGCCGCCGCGGCGCGGGCGGTGGCCACCCCCGCCCAGGAGCGGATGGCCAGACGCCCGGACACGAGGTCGCCGGGAAACCGCCCCGTGCCGTCGCTGCAGCCCGGCGACCTGGTCACGCACGACAAGTTCGGCCTGGGCACCGTGGTGTCCACGGACGGCTACGGCGACCAGGCCGAGGCCAAGATCGACTTCGGCGGCGAGTACGGCGTCAAGCACCTGGTCCTGCGCTACGCCCCGCTGGAGAAGTTGTAAGGACCCGGGCGCCCGGCGTTCCAAAGTCAGGTGCCCCCCGCGGTGTGTCGCGGGTCTGGGTGTGGTTCAACGCCCAGCCGCGACGGCGGCCTCCGGCCTCCGGCCGCCGTCGCGCCAGCCCCATCTGCCCCGGCGGTCACTCGGTCACCAGGCCTGGCCGCAACGATGTAAGCCTGTAGCGGTTATAACCGCCACGTCCTTACATCGTTGCGATCCGGACGGGCCGGCGCGGGCCCGCCGCGGCGACGGCCGGAAGGCCAAAATGGGTACGAATTAGCATAAACAAGTCAAATTGCCATGATGAGTGCTCCAAGCGTACGGTGCGCCGGGAACTCGGTCACTTCGGAATGTGCGCTGGCGGGAGTTTAAGGACCGGCGGCAGAAGTTAAGGCATCCGGCCATGATCCGAGACCACCGGGATCCGGCGCACCGGGATCCCCCCACCGTCCGGCGCGTCCAACCGGCCCCTGCCCGGCCGTGTTCCCGTAGCTGCCCTGGCCTCCGAGCCCGGCCGTGTTCCCGTAGCCGCCCTGGCCTCCGAGCCCGCCCGTGCTTCCGAGCCGACCTTGGCCTGCGAGGCCGCCAACGTTCTCGAGCCCGTCGGCATTTCTGAGACCGGGTCTCGGCATGCCGCCTTGGCTCCCATAATCTCCGTAGTTCCCCATGGCCCCTGGGTTCCCGAGGCTCACTGGAGTCCCGTAGGGCTCAGGGTCCTCGAAGTCCTCTGGGCTAACCCGCCGCCTACCCCTGGACCCGGATCGCGCGGACGGTGCCGGGCCGTCAGGGACCGGCCTGCTGCGGCGCCAGAGCAACCAGCGGATGACGGTGAGCATCACCGCTAGCACGGTGGCGAGGACCATGGTGAGGAATCCCGCGGCAATCCACTGGGCCGCGGCGACCGCCAGTGCGGCCTTGGACATGTCGGCGGGCGGATCGGTGATCAGTCCCACGGCCAGCGCGGCGATCACGTAGCAGAGCGCAGGAACCGGAAGGAGCACGCGAACGGCCGTCGGCCGGATGACCAGCGCGGCGGCGACGGTCCCGGCCACGATGAACAGGCCGAGCACGGAGCCGGGCCCGTGCCCGATCACCAGGGTGTAGACCACGCCGAGTACCGCGCTGCCGATGACAATGCAGACCCCGATGCTGCCGCGCAACGCGCCCCATCGAGCTCCGTCACGATCCGCGGCACGCCTGGACCCATCGGCGCTCCGCGATTCCCCGCGCCGCTGTGACGAGTCGCCCTCCTGTTGCGCCGCCCTGCCCGGCGCAAAGCGCGGCTGCGGCCCGCCCGGGGTAAAGCGCGGCTGCGGCCCGGCGGGGGTGAAGCTCGGCTGCGGCCCGCCCGGGGTAAAGGTCGGCTGCGGCCCGGCGGGGGTGAAGGTCGGCTGGGACCCGGCGGGGGTGAAGGTCGGCTGCCTCGCCCCGGGCTGGGCCGGCTGATTCGCGTCGGCCTTGGCCGGCATGCGGCGCGCGGCCGCACCCGCGGCCAGGTCGCCCTCCGTCTCCCGCCCCAGGACCGGGAAACCCCTGGGATCCAGCCCGTTGCCGCCGGGACCCAGGTAACCGGGATCGCGGCCTTGCCGCCCTGCATCGCGGCCACCGGGATTACCGCCGCGCGGGTCGCGTCCGGGGGGACCGTAGGAATCGGTGCCGCGCGGGTCGCGTCCTGGGGCACCGTAGGAATCGGTGCCGCGCGGGTCGCGTCCGGGGGGACCGTAGGCATCAATGCCGCGGGGGTCGCGTCCTGGGGCACCGGAGAAATCGGTGCCGCGCGGGTCGCGTCCGGCGGGACCGTAGGGAACAGGACCGCGCGGGTCACGCCCGCCGGGATTGGCACCGCGCGGGTCGCGTCCGGGGGGACCGTAGGGATCGGGGCCGCGCGGATCGCGGCCGCCGGGATTGGCACCGCGCGGGTCGCGCCCGTTCCCGCCGCTGTCGGCGGACTCGCGCCGCGGCGCCCGCGAGTCACCGGCCCGCCCCCGCGGGTCGTCTGCCCGCCGACGGGGGTCGTCTGCCGGGGCTCGCGGGTCGTCTGCCTGGCGGCGGGGGCGGTCTGCTGAGGCTCGCGGGTCGCCCGGCTGGCGGCGGGGGTCGTCTGCTGCGCCCCACAGATCGACCGCCGACACGCGCGGGTCGCTCGGCGGTTCCCACTGATCGTCGGCTGGCGGCTGCCACGGGTCGCCGCCCGTGCCGGCGGGCCGGCGGGAATCCCTTGCACCACTGGGCAGCGCCCGGGGATCGCGGCCGCGTGGCCCGGTCCCTGGGTCGTCGTAAGGTCCGCCGGGGCGGGCCTGGAGCCATGGTGGGTGAGACATATGTGCTTTGGATGTTAGTCGTTGCGCAAAGGTAACGGGGTCACGACGGTAGGCTTCGACGGACGGTAACGATCAGAACCTGCCCTGTCGAGGTAACGCGATGGTGAGACCAGGATCGACGCCTCCGTTGTGGGGGGCCGCTGGCAAAGCCGGTTACGCCCTGAGTTGCATCGGTGCCGCCCTGGTGCTGGCCATCAGCGGTTTCTCCTATTTCGTGGTGCGCGACGTGAGCAGCATCGGCGGCTCGCACGCGATCGTCAGCGGGCCGTCCATCGGCGCCCAGAACATCCTGCTGATGGGCCTGGAGAGCCGCACCGACTGGGACGGCAACATCCTGCCGAACGATGTCCTCAAGGCACTGCACGCCGGCAGCAGGCAGGGCGTCGAGGACGGGGTGGGCGGCAACGACACGAACACGCTGATCCTGATCCACATCCCGGCAGGCGGCAAGAAGGCGGTCGGCTTCTCGATCCCGCGCGACGACTGGGTCACCTTCCCGCAGCCCTACGACGGGCAGTCCACGGGAAAGATCGACCAGGCCTACGGCCTCGCCCTGGCGGCAACCGAGGCGCAGCTTCGGACGCAGGACCCGAACATGAGCCAGGACCAGGTCGCGTTCCAGGGTAACGAGGCGGGCCGCGCCGCCGCGGTGGCGACGGTCGAGCAGCTCACCGGGGTGCACATCGACCACTTCGCCGAGGTCAACCTGGACGGGTTTTACGAGCTCGCGAAGGTGCTCGGCGGCGTGGAGGTCTGCCTCAACCACCCCGTGCCGCTGGACCCCAACTCCGGCTTCTACGCCACCCACGCCGGCCTGCAGCATCTGAACGCGCAGATGACGCTGGCGTTCGTCAGGCAGCGGGACGGCCTGACCAACGGCGACCTGGACCGCACCCACCGCCAGCAGGCGGTCATCGACTCGGTGATCCACCAGCTGCGCGACGAGGGCGTGCTTGACGACCTGACCAAGATCCAGTCGCTGCTTTCGGTCGCCAAGCAGTACGTGATCACCGACGCCGGCTGGGACCTGCTCGACTTCATCACCCAGATGCGCAGCCTGACCAGCGGCGACCTGACCTTCCGCACGCTGCCGATCTCGGGTTACGAGACCATCGACGGCCAGGACGCCAACGTGGTCGACCCCTCCTACATCCAGCAGATCGTGCACGAGGTCTTCTACCCGTCCCCAGCGCAACCGCACGCCACCGCCAGCCCAAGCCCCACCGTCACGGTCGCGCCCGGCGCCGGCACGATAACCGTGGACGTCTACAACGGCGGCAGCACCCAGGGCCTGGCCGCGCTGGTCTCGGCCGCGCTGGTCAAGGAGGGGTACCTGGCCGGCGCGGTCGCGAACACCAGCGCGCTCACGACGACCGAGGTGGTCTACGGCGCCGGCGCGGGGACGAACGCGACCTCGATCGCGAAGATGTTCGGGGTCACCGCCACGCCGGGAACCTCGATCGCGGCCGGTCACGTCGAGATCCTGCTCGGCGCCGACGCCACGATGCCGGGCGCCACGCCCTCGCCGACGTCCTCGGTGGTGCCCATCCCCACGACGGGCCCGCAGGGCGGCGCGGTCAACGCCAAGGACGGGATACCGTGCGTCGACTGAGTAACCACGGATCGTTCGGCGAAATCAATGTCCGCACCGCCTCGCTGCCGCGCGCCCGGCAACGGCGGGGACCGCGAGCGGCGGCCATGCCGTAACCTTCGGTCATGAGCAGGATCCGGGTGATCGTCGCGAAGGCGGGGCTCGACGGCCACGACCGCGGCGCCAAGGTCGTCGCCAGGGCGCTGCGGGACGCCGGAGTCGAGGTCATCTACACCGGGCTGCACCAGACCCCGGAGCAGATCGTGTCCGCCGCGATCCAGGAAGACGTGGACGCGGTGGGGCTTTCCATCCTGTCCGGCGCGCACATGACGCTGTTCGCCCGGGTCATCGAGCTGCTGCGGGAGCGGGACGCGTCCGACATCGTGGTGTTCGGCGGCGGCATCATCCCGGGCGCCGACGTCGAGGAGCTGACCAGGCTGGGCGTCGCGAAGATCTTCACCCCGGGCGCCTCCACCACCGAGGTCGTCGACTGGGTCCGCTCCTCTCTCGGCCACGAGGTCGCCGAGCACCAGGCGTTACCGCCGGCCGCGGGCGCCCCGGCGCGGATAATCCGAACCGCCCAGTCGGCGCGTGATCCTGGCCAGGGCCCGGGTCCAAGTGCCCGGCCGGCTGATGCTTTCTGGCCCGCCGGACTCGGGAGTTACGCCTCTGCTGGGGAATGCCTGCATCGGGCCAGGCTGGAGGCATGGACAATCAATCGTGCTGCTGCCCCTCCCGCGCCGTGGCGCGGGTCATCATGCCGCCGACCGCAGAGCGGCCTCATGAGGTCGAGCTGCTGCTGTGCGGCCATCATCTGCGTCTCTCGCAGGGGACCCTGGCCGCCGCCGGGGCCGAGATTTATGTCATGCCGGGCGATCAGGGAGCCGAGCTCGCCCTGCTCTTACCCGACCCGTCCAGTTCGAGGAGGTCCGCCTCTCGGTCGCCGCTGAAGCCGAATACGCCTGGGCGGCTATCGGGGCCGCCGCTTCCTCCGTACGCCGGGGGTGCGCGCCGGAGGACCCGGTGGCGCGCACCCCTTCACGGGCCGGACGCGTCAGCGCAGCTTGCGCAGGAACGGGTCCTGTGCCTGGTATGGCGTCGCCTTGATCCGCGCGTCCACCACGAACGCCCCGTCCGGCCGGGCGATGACCGGGTTGAGGTCGAGCTCGGTGACCTCGGGCAGGTCATCGGCGAGCCGCGACACGCGCAGCAGCAGGTCCCGCAGGGCATTCAGGTCGGCCGGCTGGCCGCTCGGGGGGTCCGCAGGGCCGGCAGCGTCGGCAGGGCCGGCCGGGCCGGCCGGGCCGCGGTGACCGCGCAGCAGCAGCGGGGCGGAGCGGATCGAGCCGATGAGCCGGTCCGCGTCGGTGTCGGTCAGCGGCGTGAGCCGGGCCGCATGGTCGGCCAGGACATCGGTGGCCACGCCGCCGAGGCCGAAGACCACCAGCGGGCCGAACACGTGGTCGTCGGCCACGCCGACGATGAGCTCGGTGCCGCCGGAGACCATCGGCTGGACAAGGACCTGGCGCAGCCGCTGGCCGAACCGGTCGGCCAGGTCGCGGTAGGCGCGCCGGACGTCGGCCTCGGTATGCAGGTCGAGCTCGACCGCGCCCGCGTCGGTCTTGTGGATGAGCCCGGGCACGTCGGCCTTGAGCACCACCGGGCCCGCCGCGGCTTCGAAGGCCTTGACCGCCTCGTCCGCACCGCGCGCCGGGGTGAGCCCGACCAGCGGGATGCCGTAGCAGGCCAGCAGGTCGGCGGTCGCGTCAGGCGGCAGCCAGCCGCCGCCGGACGTCTCGCGGAAGAACCCGCGGACCAGCGCGCGGGCGTCCTCGGTCCTGACGTCGGGAAGGCTGGGCACCTGGCCGCGCGGCTCGGTTCGCCAGGCTCCGTACCTGGCCGCGCGGGCCACGGCCGCCGCGGCCGCCTCCGGGTACCCGTAGGCGGGGATCTGGCCATTGCCCTCGCCGCGCGGCAGCATGCGGACCGACTCGGGCTGGTCGAGCACGACGGCGGCCAGCGGGACCCGAACCTCGGCCTGCTCGATGGCCGCGACCAGGTCGCCGGTGGCGGCGGTGGGCAGCACCACCGCGATCATCGCGTCCACCTCCTCGTCGGCCGCGAGCAGCTCGAGGCACTGGCGAAAGTTCTCCGCCGAGATCGCGGCCGTCGTGTCGACCGGCCCGCCGATCGCCCCGGTGTCCGGCACGAGTGCGCGGAGCCGGCGCCTTACCAGGCCGTGCGGACGGTACACGGTCAGGCCGAAGTCCGCGCAGGCGTCCGCGGCGAGCACTCCGGCGCCGCCGACGTTGGACACGACGGCCACCGTGCCGCCCGCGGGAACCGGCTGGCTGGCGAGCAGCGCGGCGGTCTCGACCAGTTCCCCGAGACCGCGGGTGGTGATGACGCCCGCCTGCTCGAACAGCGCCTGCTGGCTGGCAAGCGGCGTGGCCACCGCGGCCGTGTGCGACGCCGCCGCCTGCTGCCCGGCCGCAGAACGCCCGGCCTGCACGGCAAGGACGGGCATGCTGGCGCTGACCCGGCGGGCGGTCCTGGCGAACTTGCGCGGGTTGCCGAACGACTCGATGTAGAGCACGGCGAGCCTGGTGACGCCGTCGTGTTCCCACCACATCAGGATGTCGTTGCTCGACACGTCGAGCTTGTTGCCCACCGAGGCAAAGGAGGAGATGCCGATGCCGAGCCTGGATAGCTGGTCGACCACGGCGATGCCCAGGCCGCCGGACTGCATGACCAGGCCGGCGGTGCCGGGCTGAGGATGGCGGTCGGCGAACGTGGCGTCCAGGCCGAGGGCGGGCACGGCCACGCCGAAGCAGTTGGGACCGACCAGCCGCATGCCGTGCCTGCGGCACATCGCAAGGAGGTCGGCGCAGGCGGCGGCGTCGAGCCCGGACGTGATCACGACGAGGGACCGCACGCCGCGCTGGCCGCATTGCTCGGCCACGTCAAGGACCGCCGCGGCCGGGACCGCGATCACGGCCAGGTCGGCAGGCTCGGGCAGCTCGAGCACCGAGGACAGGCAGTGCTCGCCGCTGATCTGCCGGGCACGCGGGTTGACCACGTAGAGCCGCCCGGCGTAGCCGCTGGTGCGGATGTTGTCGAAGATCGACCGGCCCACCGTGCCCGGCCGGCGGCCCGCGCCGATCACCACGACCGACTCGGGCGCAAGTATGTGCGCCAGGCTGGCCGCATCGGCCCGGCGTTCCCGCTCGGCCACGGCGTTCAGGTAGCTGTCCAGGGTGGTGCCGTCGGCCTCGCTCGGCAGCGGAATGGTCATCTCCATGACGCCGTCCTCGCAGTGACGCTGGACCGGCAGTCCGGCGTCGGCGAACACCTTGAGCATCGGGGCGTTCTCGGCCAGGGTCTGCGCGGTGAATACGGAAATCTGGTGGCTGCGGGCATCGGAGACCAGATGCTCGAGCAGCAGGGTGGCGATGCCGCGGTGGTGCATGTGGTCGGCCACCGCGAACGCGACCTCGGCCACGTGCCCGGGATCGGCGGGCATGCCGAGCGCGTCATAGCTGGCGCAGCCCACCACCTCCCCGGCCGCCAGCGCCAGCAGCGCCACGTGGCCGGGCTGGTGCTCCCCGCAGATCCGCCGCGCCTCGGTCTCGGCCGCCAGCCGGCTGAGGTTGAAGAACCGCAGGTAGGTGTTGTCGGGAGACATCGCCTCGTGCATGGCCTTGACCGCGTCGAAGTCGGCCCGCCCGGCCGGGCGGATCTCGACCGTGCTGCCGTCCGCGAGCAGCGCGTACGCGTGCTCTGCGGCCTGCGCCGTGCTCATGCCGGCCTCCAATCGGGCACCTGTTCTCAGCCGGGTCAGTCGATCGGGAACTGGGCTATGACGTCGTACCCGGTGCTCGGGGGCTCGGGCGGGCGGGGGTAGCTGAGCCGGTCGCGCACCGCCACCACGCCGCGGACGTGCCTGACCAGGTTCACGGGCAGCCGCTTGACCTTGCGGGTGTACATCAGCCGCGCGGCCCGCTCGATCGTGTCGTCCGGGGCCACCGTGACCGGGGGACTGGTCATCAGGTCGCCGGCCGTGATCCCGCGGGCCTTGGCGTGCTCCCTGCGCCGCAGCATGCCGCCGATCATGCCCGGCATCCCTTCCGGCTCGGAGCCCAGGGCTTCCTTGGCCAGCATGTCGGCCTCGGAGACCACGCCGATCACCTTCCCGTCGTGATCGACGACGGGGAACGCGCTGACCCGGTGCTCGCGCAGCGCGGCGGCCATGGTCCGGAACGAAGCGTCCCCGGTGACCGAGAAGACGCGAGCGGTCATGACGTCCTTGACGGTTGGTTCCATCGCCGGCACCCTTCCTCAGTGGCTTCCACCACCAAGCCTCGTCGCCCGGCCCGGCCTATGGCAGGGCCGAAAGTCCATTCCGCGCGGGTTGAAGGTCATCGCCGCGGCGCGGGGCGCTAGGGTCTGACTGAGAGCGCACCGGGAAGGATCAGGCATGGCTGACCGCGTCATCGAGGAGCTGGACGAGGCCGAGAGCCTGCGGCTGATATCGCCGGGCGGAATCGGCCGCATTGCCTACACCAGCCGGTTCGGCCCGGCCGTGCTGCCGGTCAACTTCAAGTGGCACGACGGCGCCATCGTGTTCCGTACCGCCAGGCACAGCGCGCTTGATGAGGACCTGCAGACCGGGATCGCGGGCGGGGACTACATGGTGGCGTTCGAGATCGACGAGATCGACGCTTCGGGACGGCTGGGCTGGAGCGTGCTGATCCAGGGGCCGGCGCATCACGTGGAGGCCGAAGCCGAGCGCGAGGCCGCCATGGCGGCAGGCGTGGAGCCGTGGCCCGGCGGCGAGCGGGAACTGTTCCTGCGGATCGTCCCGCACCGCGTCACCGGCCGTCGCATCAAGCCCGCCTAGATACCGTATCGGCCGACAGCGCCCGGCCGCGGCCGGTGCGGCGAGGCCCGGGACTAATCGTCGGCCGGGTAGCTGAGCCGGTCACGCACGGCGACCA
>JASHTQ010000766.1 GCA_030040475.1 Streptosporangiaceae bacterium | reverse complement strand
GCTTGAAGGACAGGAAGGACGATCATGACGAGCCCGTTCGTGGCGCCGGACGCTAGTGCGACGCCCGTTTCGCACGTCGTCGACTCCCCCATCGGCAGGCTGCTGCTGCTCGGTGACGGGCACGCGCTGACCGGGCTGTGGATGATCGACGCGGAGCGGCACGAGGCGCGGCGGGCGGCCGGGCCGCGGCCAGAACCGGCGGCCTTCCGCGAGGTGCAGGCGCAGCTCGAGGCGTACTTCGCCGGTGACCTGAAGGAGTTCACCGTGCCGCTCGCGCCGACTGGCACGCCGTTCCAGCTCGCCGTCTGGACCGAGCTGACCAAGATCCCCTACGGGAGCACGGTCAGCTACGGCGACATCGCCAGGGCGCTCGGCAAGCGGCCGGTCGCGGCGCGGGCGGTCGGCCTGGCCAACGGGTCCAACCCGATCTCGGTCATCGTGCCGTGCCACCGGGTGATCGGCAGCGACGGCAGCCTCACCGGGTACGGCGGCGGGCTCGACCGCAAGGAGCTGCTGCTGCGTCTCGAGGGCGCGAGGTCCAGCACGCTGTGGTAGGTGGGTCTCGGCGTTAGGTGCCCGCGCGAGTAGCGTGTATACCATGATCGCGCTGTTGCTCATCGCCGCCGCGGCGGTTGGCCTGAGCAACTTCGGCGCGTCGATCGGCATCGGCGTCAGCGGCGTCGGCGGCGGCACCAGGATCCGGGTCGCGGTGGTGTTCGGCACGTTCGAGGCCGGAATGCCGGTGCTCGGGCTCGCGCTCGGGCACGACCTGGCGTCGAGCCTCGGGCACCTGGCGCACTGGCTGGGCGCCGTGCTGTTGATCGCGATCGGCGCCGGCAGCCTGGTCTACGCCTGGCGCAGCCGGGGCCGCGCGTCCGATCGTGCCGACCGGGAGGCACGGCAGTGGCGGACGGGGCGGGTGGTCCTCAGCGGCCTTGCGCTCAGCGTCGACAACCTCGCGGCCGGCTTCGCGATCGGGGGGTATCACGTGAGCCTGGGGGTGGCCGCGGTGACGTTCGGCGCGGTCAGCGTGGCGATGTCGCTGATCGGGCTCGAGCTCGGCGCCAGGATCGGGTCCGCCGCGGGCGACCGCAGCGAGCTGATCGCGGGGGCGATGCTCATCGCGGTCGGCGCGGCCATGGCGGCCGGCGCCCTTTGAGGGCGGCGCGTGCTGAGGGCGGGTGGAACGGAATCGGGGCCGGATGCGTCAAAGCGGCATGATGTATCGAATGCATCGACGCCAGGTTCGCGGAATCGTGGTAGCGGGACTGCTGAGCGCGGCGGTTGCCGGGTGCGGCACTCAGGTGGCGACGACGGTCAACACGGCGGCGGCGCCCGCCACGCCGACCGCGCCGGCCGTCGGCTGCGCCAGCGTGAGCCAGGCCACCGACGTCCTGGTCAGCAGGTCAATGCATCTCGTCGTGCCGCTGAGCGGCGGCGCGCAGCGGCTGACGCAGCGCAACACCGCCAAGGTGCGCGCGCTGTTCAACGACATCTGCGCGGCGGTGACGCACCCGAACACGTCGACCGGGATCGTGCACTGCCCGGCCGACTTCGGGGTCGACTACGTCGGCACCTTCTACGACGGCAGCCGGTCCCTGGCCTCGTTCACCTACGGCGCGAGCGGGTGCCCCACCGTGAGCCTCACCACGTCGGGTAAGACCAAGGCCACGCTGATGCTCGGCAACGCGCTCAAGGCCGCGCCGCACCTGGCCGCCGACCTGGCCGCGGTCCTCGGCGTGCCGAAGTCGTCGCTCGCCGTGCCGACCGGGGCCGGCCATGTCAACCCGGGCGGACCCGACCGGCCGGCCGCGGGCTGAGAGCCGGGGCCGGGGGGCTCCGGGCCGGGGGCTGCGGCTGGGGTACGGGCCGGGGCTACGGCAGCTCCGGCAGGTTGCCGTCCTCGTCGAGGTCGAACTCGCCGTCCTTCACGCCCAGGACGAAGGCCTCCCATTCGGCCTCGGTGAAGTACAGCCTGTCGCCGTCCGGCTTGGCCGCGTCGTACATCACGTACAGCTTGGGCTCGTCGGCCTTGTGCGGCGCGGCCGAGGTGTCGGTGGTGATGTAGACCTCGACCCGGCTCTCCTCGTCCAGCTCGCCTAGGTCCGCGGCGTCGTCACCCGTTGTGTGCATGGGGTAAGGCTACAGCGCTAGGGTCGTGTCCGTGACCTTGACTTCCGACATCGCCTGGTACGCCACGCTGCCGACCATGTTCGGGGCCGCCGGGGCGCTGATCACCAACCCGGCCGGGCGAATCCTGCTGGTCAAGCCCAACTACCGCGACCACTGGTCGGTGCCGGGCGGGATCCTCGAGCACGGCGAGGCGCCGCACGCCGGCTGCCAGCGGGAGGTGGCGGAGGAGATCGGCCTGCGGATCGTCCCCGGCCCGCTGCTCGTCATCGACTGGACGGCCCCGGACGGCGTCCGCCCCAAGCCGATCGTGCACTTCATCTTCGACGGCGGCGAACTCGACGACGGCGCGCCGATCCGGCTGCAGGCCGAGGAACTCGACGACTACCGGTTCGTCGAGGCCGGCGAGCTGGCGGCGTACCTGCCCGGGTTCCTGGTCGCGCGGTATACCGCCGCCGTGCGGGGCCGCGCCGCGGGCGCCGCCGTCTACCTGCCGCGCGAGGTGCCATGACGCTGGCGCTGAGCGGTGCGGACGCAGGTCACCTGGTGGTGGCGGCCGGCCTGACCTACGCGCTCGGCTTCGAGCGGGCGGTGCGCGGGGCGACGGCCGGCGACCGGGTGTTCGCGCTCATCGGCACCGGGTCGGGCGTGATCGGCATCATCGCCGCGCACGGCGCGCCGAACGCGCTGGCCGGCGCCATCACCGGCGTCGGCTTCATCGGCGGCGGGCTGGTGTTCCGGCGGGCGCTGCGGGGCAGCCAGGTAGTGATCGGCCTCAATACCGCGGCCGCCATCTTCGCCGCCGCCGCGATCGGCGGCGCGGCGGGCCAGGGCCGGCTGCTCGTCGCCGCCGTCGCGACCGCGCTGGCCCTGTTCGTGCTCGAGATCCGGCATATCAAGGTGCTGCACATGCTGGACGGGCGGCGCTGGGCGGGCAGGGTCCCCGACGACGAGGGGCCGCCGGCCGGCTCGGGTGCCGGCCGGCCGGGTGCCGACCGCCCCGGAGGCGCGCCGAACCCGGATGCCTAGCGGACCGGGGAGATCCGGACGCCGAGCGGCATCAGCGAGATCGGGATGATCTTGAAGTTGGCCAGCCCGAGCGGGATTCCGATGATCGTCAGGCACAGCAGGACGCCGCTGACCAGGTGGCCGATCGCCAGCCACCAGCCGATCAGGATGATCCAGATGATGTTGCCGAGGACCGCGCCCGCGCCCGCGCCGGGCCGCGGCTCGATCTGCCGCCCGAACGGCCACAGCACGTAGCCGGCGATCCGCAACGCGGCGATCCCGAACGGGATCGTGATGATCAAGACGAAGCAGATCAGGCCGGCCAGCAGGTAGAGCAGGAACATCCACCAGCCGCACAGGATCAGCCAGATCAGGTTCCCGATCAGCCTCATGACGGGCGGCTGGCTCTTTGCGGGGCTCCTTGCGGCGCTCTTTGCGGCGCTGCCCGGACCTCCAGCTGGCTGAGCAGGGCCGCGGTGGCGGCCGCTACCTCGTCGACGGCGCGGCCGAACGCCGCGGCGTTGTGGGCCGCCGGGGCGCGGAAGCCGCTGATCTTCCGCACGTACTGCAACGCCGCGGCGCGGATGTCGTCCTGGGTGACCGCCTCGGCAAACGGCGGGCGAAGGGTCTTAATGCTCCGGCACATAAGACCGACCGTACGTCATGCGAGGCCGAGAAGGTTCTCCAGTCCGACGGTGAGACCGGGAGGGAGGGTCTCGAGCTGGCGGACGGCCAGCAGGACGCCGGGCATGAAGGAGGCGCGGTCCAGCGAGTCGTGCCTGATCGTCAGCGTCTCGCCGGTGCCGCCGAAGAGTATCTCCTGGTGCGCCACCAGGCCGGCTACCCGGACCGAGTGCACGTGCACATCGTCGACGGTGGCGCCGCGCGCTCCTGGCAGCGCGGAGGCGGTGGCGTCCGGCGGCGCGCCGAGGCCCGCCTTCGCCCTGGCCGCGCCGATTATCGCCGCGGTGCGCAGCGCGGTGCCCGACGGGGCGTCGGCCTTGGCCGCGTGGTGCAGCTCGATCACCTCGACGGAAGGGAAGAACGGGGCCGCCTGCGCGGCGAGGTGCAGCATCAGGACGGCGCCGACGGAGAAGTTCGGCACGACGAGGACGCGCACCTGCGGGTGGGCGGCCAGCCACCCGCGCACCTCCGCCAGCCGGTCCTCGCCGAACCCCGAGGTGCCGACCACGACGTCCAGGTCGTGGTCGACGCACCAGCGGAGGTTGTCCATGACCGCGCCGGGGTGGGTGAAGTCGACCACCACGTCGGACCCGGTCAGCGCGTCCAGCGCGTCGTCCTGGTCGACCTCGGCGGCCAGCTCGAGGTCCGGGGCCTCGGTGACCACGCGGACCACCTCGCGCCCCATCCGTCCCCGCGCCCCGACTACCCCGACCTTCGCCATGACGCCTCCCGCGAGGTTTCCCATGATCGTGGGTCATTACCGCCGCTATAGGGCAAGCAACGACCCACGATGACGCTGACGCATCAGGATAGCGGGGGCTGGGTCGAGTCAGATGGCGAAGGCGGAGGGGTCGTCGAAGGGGCCCACGACGGCCAGGGCCTTGGGCCGGGTGAGGATCTCGGCCGCGATCGCGCGGACGTCGTCGTGGGTGACGGCGTCGATCGCGGCGAGGACCTCCTCGACCGGCTCGAGCCTCGGGTACACCAGCTCGGACTTGCCCAGGCGGCTCATCCGCGACGGCGGGTCCTCCAGGCTGAGCACGATCGAGCCGCGCACCTGGCCCTTGCCGCGGGCCAGCTCGGCGTCGGTCAGGCCGCCCTCGACGACCTTCGCGATCTCCTCCGTGCAGATGGCGAGCACGTCGTCGGCCTTAGACGGCAGGCAGCCGACGTAGACGGCCCACACGCCGGAGTCGGCGTGCTGCGCGGAGAAGCTGTACACCGAGTAGGCCAGGCCGCGCTTCTCCCGCACCTCCTGGAAGAGCCGCGACGACATGCCGCCGCCGAACGCCGCGTTGAGCACGCCGAGCGCGAACCTGCGCTCGTCGGTCCTGGCCAGGCCCTCGCAGCCGAGCACGAGGTTGGCCTGCTCGATGCTGCGGGAGATCAGCTTGGTCCCGGTGCCGACCTGGCCGTGCGCGTGGTCACCGGTCAGCCGCGGCGCGGCGGGCTCGGCCACCCGGTCGAGCGCCGGGCCGAACGCGTCCGTCACCAGCCTGACCACCGTGTCGTGGTCGAGGTTGCCCGCGGCGGCCACGACCAGGTGCTCGGGGCCGTACATGGCCCGGTAGTGCTCGTAGATCTGATCCCTGGTGATCGCGTTGATCGAGTCCGTGGTGCCCAGGATCGGCCGGCCGAGCGGCGTGTCGCCGAACAGCTTCGTGGTGAACGCCTCGTGCGCGGTGTCGGAGGGGTCGTCCTCGTTCATCGCGATCTCTTCGAGCACCACGTCGCGCTCGGCGTCCACGTCCTTCGGCGTGATCAGCGAGCTGGTGATCATGTCGGACAGGATGTCCAC
>JASHTQ010000103.1 GCA_030040475.1 Streptosporangiaceae bacterium | reverse complement strand
GCCGGAAGTGATCGAGTTCATCGATCGTTTCGCCGCGCTCTCGCGCGCTCCGGTCCGGACCGGCGTCACCGTCACGTCGGTCCGGGCTTCCGGGGACGGGTATCGCGTGACGACGAGCCACGGCGAGATCGACTGCCGTGCCGTGGTCATCGCGAGCGGCGCCTGCAACCGGCCGTCGGTGCCGCGGTTCTCGGCTGCGGTGCCGGCGTCGGTCGAGCAGCTGACGCCGTTCGACTACCGCGACCCCGCCAAGCTCCCCGACGGCGGCGTGCTCGTCGTCGGCGCGTCGGCGACCGGCGTGCAGCTGGCGGCCGAGATCCAGCGGTCGGGCCGGCCGGTGACCCTGTCGGTGGGCGAGCACGTGCGGCTGCCGCGCACGTACCGCGGCCGCGACGTGCTGTGGTGGATGGACGCCTCGGGCGTGTGGGACCAGCGCTACGACGAGGTGGAGGATCTCACCCGGGCACGGCGGCTGCCCTCGCCTCAGCTCGTCGGCACGCCCGAGCGCGCGACGCTCGACCTCAACGCGCTCGCCTCGCTCGGGGTGCAGATGGTGGGCCGCTGGGCGGCGGTTCGCGACGGCCGCGCGCTGTTCTCCGGCGGCCTGCGCAACATGTTCTCCCTCGCGGACCTCAAGATGAACCGGCTGCTTGGCACGTTCGACGAGTGGGCGCTGTCGTCCGGCCGTGACGCCGAGGCCGGCCCGGTTGAGCGCTTCTCCCCGACGGCGGTGCCCGCCGCGCCGCGGCTGCAGCTCGACCTGCGCGGCGGCGAGATCCGCGCGATAGTGTGGGCGACGGGTTTCCGGCCCGACTACGCCTGGCTCGACGTGCCCGTCGTCGACGCGAAGGGCCAGCTGCGCCACGACGGCGGCGTCGTCGACAGCCCCGGCCTTTACGCCCTGGGCCTGCCCGTGCTGCGCCGGCGCAGGTCCACGTTCATCTGCGGCATCGAGGACGACGCCCGCGCCGTCATCGACCACCTCGCCGGGTACCTGTCCGGTAGCGCTTGACTCGAGAGACGGCCCGTTTCCGTTGACGTACGGCTTTCTCGTCCGCACCATCTGACCCGCCCGTTTCGCGATGTGTGTCCCCGATGCCCGGCCTGGCCGCCAGCCTCAGGTCTTGACGCCCATCGTGATCCGGGGCGAGTCGGCGGGGTTGAGCCAGCGCAGGATCTCGAGCAGTTCGCCGACCGGCAGCGTCACGCAGCCTGCGGTCGGCGTGCCGATGTTGATGTGCAGGAAGATCGCGCTGCCCAGGCCGGGCGTGCGGGCGGTGTTGTAGGCGATGACGGCGCCGTAGTCGTAGGCGCTGACGTCCATCGGCTCGGGATCGGCGCCCGGGCTGGCCTGGCGGGCGTCCACCCACAGGTTGTACCGCGGGCTGGCCGGGTCGTCGTCCCAGAAGTCGTAGGCGTAGACCCTGCGATACGGGAAATGCACCCCGGGGTTAGGGTCGACGCCGAAGAAGAACCCGAAGCCGTACGTCCCGGACGGGGTCCGGCCGTCGCCCTCCCGCTTGGCGCCCGGCGGAGCCATCCCGTTGCGCCCGATCCACGCCCCCCACGGCCCGAACACCCGCCGCCATTTCCCGTCCACCTTGCGATAGGCGGTGAGCTCCGCCCGGGTCGCGCCGTAGGACGCCGCGATCACCGTGACAAGCTCGCTGCTCGCCGGCCGGGCGGCGACCGCCGCCGCCGGACGCGCGGACGGCGTGCCCGCGGACGGCGTGCCCGCGGACGGCGTGCCTGGGGAGGACGAAACCGCCGAGAGCGTGCCCGGCGAGGACGCGGCCGCGGCGCACCCGCAGCAGCAAAGGACGATCAGGCCGACCATGCCCGCCCGGATCCGCATGCCGTCCACCTCCGCCTCGCGGTGCCCGGCCGGGCACCCTCGCGCGTCGCCACCGAACACGCTACTGCGCATCCAGCGCGCTTCGCCGGACCTCGAGCAGGCCCGCGCCATGCCGACGACGACCTGGGCGGCGATCAACACCACGCCCTGACCGTCCGGGCGCGTGGGTCAGCGCCCGCCGGCGGCGTCGGCCACGGCGGCGGCGATCGATCGCGGATCGGCTCGCACGGCCGTGCCGTCGACCAGGACGGTCGGCGTCGCCTCGACGCCAAGCTCGGTGGCCCGCGCCGTCACGTACTGCGGCCAGTCGAGATAGGGCGCGTCGGACAGGCAGGCGGTGAACGCCGTGCCTGCCAGACCCACGTTCTGCCCGATGCTGGCGAGATCGGCGTCGCTGAGGCCCGGCCCGCCCTCCGGCGGCTGGCTGACGAACAGCGCATGCGCGAATTCCGCGAACCGCCCGCCGTCGGCGGCGCAGCCCGAGGCCGCGGCGGCGCGGGTGGAGTAGTTCGTCGTCGACGCCTCGTCGAGGAAGTTCATCGGGTGGTAGACGAGGCTGATCTGCCCGTCGGCCACCAGGCGGGTCAGGGTGGAATCTGCCGCCAGCTCGAACTGCCGGCAGAACGGGCACAGGAAGTCGATGAACGCGTCGACGCGAACCGGGCCCTGCCCGATCACGATCCCGTCGCCTTCGGCGGTCGCGCCGCTCGGAAGCCGGCCAGGCCTAGCCAGTTCGGTCATGGATCCCTCCGGGGAGACCTCAGCAGCCTATTCCTGGGGCTTGTCCGGCGGGAACTCGGCCGGGTAGGGCTGCGCGTAGTCGGCCGACCGGCTGACGTCCTGCCAGGCCGATGCCTCGGCGATCTGGCGGCGAGAGTAGTCCAGCGCCATCTCGACGGCGGTCACGCCGAGCAGCAGGTGCGACGGCGGGTTGTCGCGCTTGACGGCCCGGACGATGATCTCGGCCCCGCGCTCGGGGTCGCCGGCCGCGCCGGCGGTGCTGCCGCGGACGCGGCGGTGCATGGCGCCGATCGTGGTGTCGTAGTCCGCGGGGATGTCGTGGATCGTCATCGAGGCGCCCGCCCAGTCGGTCGCGAAGCCGCTGGGCTCCACGACCATGACCCGCACGCCGAACGGCGCGGTCTCGGCCGCGAGGACCCTGCCGAAGCCGTCGACGGCGAACTTGGCCGCCTGGTAGCTGGCGATGCCGGGGGATCCGCCGACCCGCCCGCCGACCGAGGAGAACTGCACGATGACGCCGCCGCCCTGCTCGCGCAGGCACGGGATGACCGCCTTCGACACGTGGTACACGCCCCAGAAGTTGGTCTCGAACTGGGTCCTGAAGTCGGCCTCGTCGCCCGTCTCGATCGGGGCGAGGTTCGCGTAGCCGGCGTTGTTGACGACGACGTCCAGACGGCCGAAGTGCTGCACCGCGGCGCCGACCGCTTCCCGTACGGCGTCGGCGTCGGTCACGTCGAGGGCAAGCGGCAGCACCCGCTCGCCGTAGTCCCGTACGAACTCGGACAACTGCTCGGGACGGCGTGCCGTGGCGACGACTCGGTCGCCCGCCACGAGCGCCGCCTTGACGAGGGCACGGCCGAAGCCGCGGGATGAGCCGGTGACGAACCATACCTGCCGTGTGTCTGTCTGCATGAAACTTAGTACAACACAGTTTCGTTAATAACGCAACTCTGTTGCGGTATGATCGGAGGCATGACGACGGCCGGGTTCCAGCGCGCGCGCTCCGCCGAGGCGAAGCAGCAGCGCGAGGCGGCGATCCTGGACGCCGCGACGAAGCTGGGCGCCGCGCGCGGCATCCGCCAGGTCACGCTGACCGACATCGCCGACGCCGTCGGCATGCACAAGTCCGCGATGCTGCGGTACTTCGAGACGCGGGAGGAGATCTTCCTCAGGCTGACGGCCGCCGGCTGGCGCGGTTGGTCTGCGGCGCTGCTGAGGAGGCTGGGGGTGCTGGCCCCCGCCGCGTCGCCCGCAGCCGTCGCGGCGGCGTTTGCCGACTCGCTCGTCGAGCGCCCGATGTTCTGCGATCTGCTCGCGCAGGCGCCGCTCAACCTCGAGCGCAACGTGTCGATCGAATCCGTGCGCGCCTTCAAGCTGGTGACGCTCGACGAGGTCGGCGCGATCGGCGGCGAGCTCACCCGGCTGCTCGGGCTGACCGAGCAGCAGGCGGTCGACGTGATCGCTACCGCGACCAGCCTGGCCGGAGCGCTGTGGCAGATGGCCACGCCGGGCCCGGAGGTCCTGGAGCTCTACCGCGGCGATCCGCGCCTCGCGCACGCCGTGGTCGAGGTCGGCCCGCGGCTGACCCGCGTGCTGACCGCGCTGCTCACCGGCCTTCGGCCCGGTCGATGAGGTCGCGGAGCTGGTGGCGGCCGGCGATCTCGCCGCCGGTCAGGCCGCGGCTGGCCAGGATGACGATCTTGTGATGCCCCCGGCTCAGCGAGAACGACTACCGGGTGAGCGCGGCGATGCAGGCGCGCAGGGCCGCCTCGAGTTGCCGGCGGTCCGGCGCGCTGAGCCCGGCGAGCATTCGCTCCTCGATCGCGCCGACGACCTGGTGGCAGGCGGCCAGGATGCCGCGGCCGTCCGCGGTCAGCTCGGCTTGCCGGATGCGGCCGTGGCCGGGGTGCCGGCGGCGGGTCACCCAGCCCCTTTCCTCAAGCTCGCGCAGCGCCTGGTTCATCGTCTGCGGGGTGACGAACGCCCGGCGGGCCAGGTCGGCGTTGGACAAGCCCGGCTCCTCGTCAATGACGGTGAGGGCGGCCCACTGCGCGACGGTGACGCCGCGCTCGCGCAGCGCGTCGGCCAGCGCGGCGTGCAGCGCGGCCTGGGCGCGCTTGAGCAGGTACTTCGTGCTGTCGGTGACGCGGGGCAGCGGTGTGACGGGAGCCACTCGGTCCTCCGTTGCGAGTATCAGGCTACCTGACATAGTATCAGGCTAACTGATACATCGACCCCCAGAGGGCGAGGTGGCAGTGACGTGCACACCGGAGAGCAACCCGGACAGGCGTGGCCGCGATCGCCGGACGTCGATGCCCGGCCCGTGGTGCTCGTCCTTATCGATGACACGATCGGCAGCCTTGCGTCCCTGCTGCTGGCCGCGGAGATCGCCGACAGCCGGCAGGCCCGGCTCCGCGTAGCCCACGTCAGCGCGCCGCGGATGTGGTGGGGCGGCGCGGCGGGCATGCCGGTCCCGACGGCCATGCTGGCCGAGGCGGACAGCGCCGCCGCCGACCAACTCCGGGACCGGGTCGGCAACGTGCTGGCCCTCGGGCCGCCGGTGGAGTGGACCTTCACCTGGCGCAGGGGAGTCGTGCACCACATCGTGAAGAACCTGGTGAACGAGATCTCCCCGATCGCCGTGGTGGTCGGCGAACGGCGCAGGCCGTGGCTGCGGCTGCACCGGTCGTTGGCACGCTGGCTGATCGGCCGGCCCGACGTTCAGGCGGTCGTCGTCCCGGCCTGATCCAGCGGCGGGCGTCAGGTGGCGCGGCGGGCGTCGGCTGGGGCCGCCGCGGGGCGGAGCACGGCCGGGCCGAGCCAGTGGCTTGCCAGCAGCGCGAGTTCCACGTCCGGCCGGCCGTCGGCCACCGGCCGCCCGAGGCTCTCCTCGGCCTTGCGGATCCGGTACTGCACCGTGTTCTTATGCAGGACCAGCCGTTCGGCGGTCGTCTTGTAGCTGCCGCCTGACTGCAGGAAGACCAGCAGGGTCTGGCGCAGCCGCGCGTGGTGCTCGTCGTCGGTGGCCAGGTCGGCCAGCGTGCCGGCCACCCAGGAGCGCAGCAGCTCCGGCGACGCGAGCATCATCGCCACCGGCGCGACCTGGCCGAACAGCACCGCCCGCGGCGCGGGAGGTCCGCCGGCGAGCGCGACCGCCTGCGCCGCGATCGCCTGCTGGTGGGTGAGGCGGAACCCGGCCGCGCCGCGGGCGGCGTCGCCGAAGGCGAAGTGGATGTCGTCGTCCGCCTCCGCCGCGCCCGGCGCGGAGTCGAACGTGTCCCTGATCCCCAGCGGCAGCCAGGCCCAGGCGCTCGACTCGTCCCT
>JASHTQ010000765.1 GCA_030040475.1 Streptosporangiaceae bacterium | reverse complement strand
AGATGAAGGTCAGTTCCCTCACCATCAGCCTCGTCGACCCCGACGGCTTCATCGCCGCGCTGGAAGGTCAGTAAACAAGCCGCGCAGACCGCGGCCGGGGGCTAACCTACTGGGCGTTCCCGCTGGCCGTGATCATGGGATGGGCCTCGCCCTCGGCCTGCACGGCGCTGATGAATATGGTCTGCACCGGCTTGGCGCAGCCCTGCGAGGTGTTGGGGAGGTAGACCGGCGCGGTCTGGTTCGGCGGGTAGACCTTGATGTCCGCCGCCTGGGTCGGGCCGCACGTGCTGGGCGTGAAGTTCAGCGCGTCCACGATCTGCAGCAGCGCGGTCGCCGTCGCGCCCGGGGCCAGCGTGACCAGCTTGACCGGAGTGGTCGTGTCGCGCTCGGCGGCCAGGCCGATCTGGGTGTAGTTGGGCGCGGCGGTGACCAGCGACACGCCGGGATAGCCGTACAGCGTGCAGGGAGTGTTCGAGGAATTGGTGAAATCGATCGGCACGTAGACGCCGCCCGCGTACCCGGAAGACTCGCCCAGCTTGACCTGCAGCCCGCTGGTCGGGCAGGCCGGGGGCGCGGTCGGCGGCGGGGTCAGGGTCATCGACGGCGCCGCGGCCGGCGTGCTGACGCTGATCGAGGGGGTCGGAGTCGCGCTTGCTGACGACGCGCCGCCGGGGTTCGAACCGGCCGCCGACGTGGTGGTGGACGACGCGCAGCCGGCCACGGCGGCGGCGCAGATCAGCGCCGCGGCCGTGGCGGACAGCAGGCCCGCGCCTGACTTGCTAGCACCTGACTTCACCGCTGTGGCCTCCATGTCGGGCGGCGTCGTGTACGCCGCTCAATCACATTAGACGAAGCGGCCGGGCGCCCGGTTGCGGCACGCCGCGGGCCCGCGCCGGCGCCGCATGCCCGCGGGAAAACGGTTTCGGGCTACTACCCGCCGGGAGTGTAGGTGCCTGCGCTGGTCAGCAGGGCGCTGGTCTGGGTGATCGGGTAGGTGACCCATTTGTGGGTCTGGTAGTCGTAGTAGCGCGGGCGGGTACCGGTAAGGATCTCGGTCATCTCCTTGTAGGCGTGCTCGCCCGGCTGGTTCTTCACCAGCGCGCTGCCCCAGAAGACCAGCAGCGCGGGGTAGGCGTGGAAGTGCCCGGCCACGCAGGACGGGGAGCAGCTGTTCATCTCCAGCGTGCCGACCGCGCTGGCGATGGCCGGCGTCCAGCTGGTCCAGTCCAGGTGGCTGAGGTAAATGTTGTCGTCAGCGCAGCTGATGACGAAGGTCTTCGGGCGGACCACCGCCGGGTGACCGGGGCAGTCAAACGCCACCATCTGCACGGCGGGCACCTGGACGGCGGGGCGCGCGGGGGCGGCACCCGCTGATCCTGCCAGACCCAGGCCGAGCGCGCAGGCGGCGAGCATGCAGATGAGCAGGGCGCCGAGGCGTGCACGTTTCATGATGTCCCCTCGCATGACCGGATTTTTAATCCGTCACACTACAGCGCGGCGCCGACGGTTGTCCGGCAAGTGGACGCGGCCGTATTTCACGCCTGCACCCGGGACGTCGCAGCGGTCGCGGGACGCGAACCACGGCCCGTTCGGTATAAAAAATGAACGTGAGTGTGAGATGTCCGGGAGCTTAGGCCGGCAGATGCCCGGCCACTTCGGCGGCGGCGGCGTCGCCGTACGCGGCGGCGAACCGGTCGGCGAGCGGGCCTGGCTTCAGGTCGTATTCCTGCGGCCCGACGGTCTCCAGGACGTGCACCGCCATCATGTTGCCGAGCTGCGCCGCGCGCTCGAGGGACAGGCCCCACGCGACCGCGGCCAGGAAGCCCGAGCGGAACGCGTCGCCGGAGCCCGTGGGGTCCACCGGCTGGGCATCAGGCACCGCTGGGACCGTCACCGGCGGCCGGCCGGCCTGCTCGATCCTGGCGCCGCCTGGGCCGAGCGTGGTGACCCGCACCTTGACCCGGTTCAGCATCTCCTCGCTGCCCCAGCCCGACTTGCGCTCGAACAGCGCTTCCTCGTACTCGTTGCCGAACAGGTAGTCGGCGCCGTCCACCAGCCCGCGGATCTGCTCGCCGCCGAGCATCCTGGCGAGCTGCTGGGACGGGTCGGCCGCGAACGGGATGCCGGCGTCGCGGCACTCGGTGGTGTGCGCCACCATCGCCGCGGGGTCACCCGCCCCGATCAGCACCAGATCGATCCCGCCCTGGCCGCCGGTGACCTGGCCGACCTTGATCTCCCTGTCCTCGCTCATCGCGCCGGCGTAGAACGAGCCGATCTGGTTCCCGTCGGCGTCGGTGGTGCAGACGAAGCGCGCGGTGTGCCGCGACAGCGACTCCCGCACGCCCGAGGTGCTCACCCCGTGGTCCTCAAGCCAGCCGCGGTACTCGGCGAAGTCGGCGCCGACGGAGCCGATCAGCGTCGGCCGCAGGCCGAGCACGCCGAGGCCGAAGGCGATGTTCGCCGCCACCCCGCCGCGGCGGATGGACAGGTCGTCGACGAGGAACGACAGCGAGACCTTGTCCAGCTTGTCCGCGATGAGCTGCTCGGTGAACTTACCGGGGAACGTCATCAGGTGATCGGTCGCGATGGAACCCGTGACCGCGATTCGCACGGCGTAACCCCCCTGGGGTGTCGTCAGTGGAAAGAATCGCCGCAGGCGCAGGAACCGGTCGCGTTCGGGTTGTCGATGGTGAAGCCCTGCTTCTCGATCGTGTCCACGAAATCGATCGTCGCGCCCATCAGGTACGGCGCGCTCATCCTATCGGTAACCACGTGCACGCCGCCGAACTCGGCGACGATGTCGCCGTCGATCTCGCGCTCGTCGAAGTAGAGCTGGTAGCGGAGCCCGGAGCAGCCGCCCGGCTGGACCGCGATGCGCAGCCTGAGGTCGTCGCGCCCCTCCTGGGCGAGCAGGCTGCTCACCTTGGCCGCCGCGCCATCGGTCAGGGTGATCCCCTGCGTGGCCTCCTGCTGAACAGTCACCTTAGCTCCCTGGCTTGTTAGGGGTTCACGACCTCGTAACTCTCGTACGTGCAACCACAACGATATGCGCTGCGTTCGCATTCCGGCCAGTCTGGCTCGCTGCTCTGGCCGGCCCGGCCGGGCTCACAGGCCGGGCGCCCCCCACACGGGGAACCAGCGGGCCAGGTCGGGCTCGAACTTCAGGTCGTCCCCGATCACGCCCTTGACCTGGAGCTCGAGCGCGTTGTCCCGGCGCTCGCCGGTGGTCGGCGCGAACGGGTAGAACGTGCCCCGCTTGTACAGGTAGATCAGCGCGAGCCGGCGCTCCTGGTCGTCCCGGAACGCGACCAGGGTGCACAGCAGCTGCGGGCCGAAGCCGTTGTCCACTAGCGAGGAGTTGACCGCGTGCAGGTCGGTGACCAGCGCGTCGAGCTCGCTGGACAGGCGCGAGCTGACGATCCAGGTGAAGCCGTAGGAGTCCTTGGTGACCTCGACGGGCAGCCCGCCCTCCTTGCCCGAGCTCACGTCCAGGAGCTCGGTGATGTCCTTCTGCACGTCGTCGAAGGACTTGCCCTCGACCGGGCGGAAGCAGACCGAGCCGGAGCCGGTCGGCTTGAACCCCGCTCCCGCCTCCAGCGTGATCGCCGCAGACGGGAGCGCGAACAGGTCGTCAAGCTTGGGCTGGACCGGCTTGGTCCGGCCTAGCAGGGCATCAAGGAAGCCCACTCGCTACGTCCTTACCTTCCTTACCGGCCTTACCGGCCGCCCTCGCTGAGCTGGCGCTGGACCTTGTCCAGCTCCGCCAGCCGGCGCTCGAGGCTCGGATGGGTGGAGAAGATCGCTGACAGGCTCTTCCCGCCGCCGGGGGCGGACAGGCGCATGGCCGGGGCGAAGAAGAACGCGTTCAGCGGCTCGGCCGTGCGCAGGTCCCTGGTGGGGATCCTGGCCATGTCCCCTGTCACCTTGACCAGCGCGCTCTTCAGCGCGCTCGGCTGGCCGGTGAGCAGCGCGCCGCTGCGGTCCGCGGCCAGCTCACGGTACCTGGACAGCATCCTGATGAGCAGGAAGCTGACCGCGTAGACGACGATGCTGACGCCCATCAGGATGAACAGGATGTAGACGCCGCCGCCGTTGTTGTTGCCCCTGCCTCGACCGCCGCCGCCGCCGAACAGCTCGCCGTAGAAGGAGATCCTGATCAGCAGCGCGGCGACGATGGCGAGGAACGACGCGATGGTCATGACCTGGACGTCCTTGTGCGCCACGTGCGAGAGTTCGTGCGCGATGACGCCCTCGAGCTCGGCGGGCTCGAGCTTGTTCATGATGCTGTCGGTGACGCAGAGCACCGCCTTGTCGGCGTTGCGCCCGGTCGCGAAGGCGTTCGGTATGGGGCTGGGGGCGATGGCAACCCGCGGCTTGGGCATGTCGGCAAGCGCGCACACCCGGTCCACGATGCCGTGCAGGTACCTGGCCCTTTCCCCGTCGTCCGGGCCGACCTCGACCGCTCGCGCCGTGCTCAGCGCGATCTTGTCGGAATAGAACAGCGACCCGATCGCGAACCCGCCGCCGAGGACGA
>JASHTQ010000764.1 GCA_030040475.1 Streptosporangiaceae bacterium | reverse complement strand
GAGATGTAGGCGTGCGCGCCGTTGTCCAGCGTCTCCATCACGATCACCGGGTCGCTGTGCCCGGAGAAGGCCACCACCCGGTATCCGGCCGCCACCAGCCCGGGAATCTGCGCGGTCACCAGCTCGCCGGACAGCTCCAGGTCCAGGATCAGCACGTCGACCGGCAGCCGCGGCGCGGCGCGGAACGCGGTCAGGTCGCGCGCCGTCTGCACCAGCCGCACCCGCTGGCCGGGAGCGGACCGGATCCAGGATTCCACCCCCTCGGTGACGACCGGATGGTCTTCGATGATCGCCACCGTCACAGGCTGTTCCATCGCGCCTCCGCCCAGAGCATGCCGCGGTCTTGCTGCTGTTCGATAGCGACCCCGTCGCCGGCCGCGGGCAGCCGGATGGCCGTGCCGGTGTCCGCGACGAAGCTGACGGCGATTCCGGCGGCCACCGCCGCCAGGGTGATCCGTGCCTGGCTGCGCGCCGCGGTCAAGATCGCGATGGCCGCGTCGGTGATCACCCGCCGGGCCGGGCCGGGAACCTGCGGCAGCAGCCCGGCGGTCTCGATCTCGACGGCAACCCCGCGCCGCTCGGCCACGTCGGCGCTCGCGTGCAGTTCGTGCACCAGCGATCCGGGTACCTCGTCGCTCTCGGCAAGCAGCCGGCGCAGCCGGGCCGCCTGGACCGCGCACCTGCTGCGCACCTGGGCGTCGCCCGGGTCGGCCGTCCCCGCCGCGAGCTCGGCGACCAGCGGGACGGCGGTTTCCTGCAGCGCGAGCCAGCGGGCGTGCCTGGCGGCCCGGATGACCTCCGCGGTGGCGGCCCGCTCGCGCGCGGCGTGCTCGCTGCGCACCGCGGTGGCGGCCTGGCCGGCGGCGGCATCCAGCGCCCTGACCCCGGCGGCGACCGCCACCTGGGCGCCGGTCGACCAGGCAAGGACGGCGAGGAACCCGGCCAGGTCGGTGCGGTTCAGCCCGTCCCACGCCTGCACGCCGAAGGTGGCCACGGCCTGCGCGGCGAGGAACCACGCAAGCTCGCAGAACCGGCGGCGGAGCAAGACGAGCACGCCGGTCCAGCCGGCCGTCCCCCACGACCAGTTGACCGCCAGCATCTGGGCGGCCGGGCTGGCCGCCGCTGCCGCCGTGCTCGCGGCCAGCGCGATCACGGCCACCGCCCAGGCCGCGCGCCGGTCCGGCGTCCCGCGCAGCACCAGGACCGACCCGACGGCGATCGCGAGCGCCATGACCAGCCACATCGCGCACTGGAAGGCGAACGAGCCGTACGCAGGCCGGTTGTGCAGGAGCTGCCCGCCCGCTCCGGCGATATGCCACCCCGCGACCAGGAAGACCACCGCGATCGTGAAGGCCCGCTGATAGCGGCCGGACATCATCGCCGTCGGCTGCACGGCTGCCCTGGCTAGCGGCTGTGCCGCCGGCTGCGGGAGGGTCATGCCGGCCAGCTCACGGTGACGGTCGTGCCCGCGCCGGGGCGGCTGGCGATCGCGGCCCGGCCGCCGACCGCCAGCATCCGCCCGGTGATCGACTCGCGGATACCCCGGCGCGACGGCGGGGTGGCGGACGGGTTGAACCCCCGGCCCCGGTCGGCGACCTTGACGACCGCCCAGCCCGCACCGCCGGTGACGGTCACTTCCGCCTGGCCGGTGCCGGCGTGCCGCTCGACGTTGCGCAGCGCCTCGCCGACGCACGCCACGAGCTGGTCCGCGACCGGCGACGGCAGCGTGACCGGGACGAGCCTCAGCCGGACGTCCAGGTCACCGGTGCTGGCGGCGGCCCGCTCCAGCTGCGGCCTCAGGTCGGTCAGCGGCGCGAACCCGCCCGCCACCGCCGGGGCGCCCTCGAGCCCTTGCAGCACGCGCAGGTCCCTGGCCGCCTGCGCGGTCAGCGCCGGGGACGGCCCGGCAAAGGCGCCGGCCGCGACCATCGTCAGCGTGGACAAGACGGTGTCGTGCAGCTGGCGGTGCTGCTCCCGCTCGTCGGCGCGCCGCGCCTCCTCGGCCCGGATCTGCCGCTCGGTCTCCAGCCCGGCCGCGACGATCGCGTCCGCCTGCCGCGCGCCGCCGCGGATCACCGCCACCAGCCCCGCGGCGACGATCGTCTCCACCACCAGCAGGAAGGCGTCGATCGGGTGGCCGGAGCCCAGGCCGTAGCAGAGGACCACCATCGCGGCCGCGGGCAGGCCCAGCCACGGCCGCAGCGCGATCTGCAGGATGTAGACCGAGGTGCAGGCCAGCGGGAGCATCCAGCTCGTGCTGGCCTGGATCAGCACGGCCGGGACCAGGTGCTGCTGCGCCAGCGCCAGCACCGAGATCACCACGGCGTCGGCCAGCACCACGGCCGTCGCGAGCCCGGATCGCCGGACCCGCCAGCTGAAAAAGACCGACCACAGGCACAGCGCGGCCAGCGCGGCGCCCAGCCACCAGCCGGAGACCTGCCCCGTCGCGGCCAGCACGGCCACCGCGGTGAACAAGACCGCGCCGCCGAACCGCAACGCGATCGCATACCAGCCGGCCAGCCAGTTCAGCGCCTGATCGGACGGCCCTACGAAGCGCGGCTGGCGTGCCCGCCTGCGGCGGCCCGCGGAGGGCCGTCTATGCCCCCCGACGGAGTCAGCTGCCGGGTCCACCGGACCAGTATGCGGCAGGACCAGGGCACCGGGAATGGTGACGTTTCAATATGTTCACAGGCATCGTGGCGGCCGGCGGGCCGAGAAGCTGACAGGCAGGCATCAGGAACTGCCGCCGTCAGCGGGCGGGATAAGGACAGGACGCAGGTCCTCGAGCCGGTCGAACAGGTGCCACACGTACGCCGAGGTGCCCTGTTCCCGGTGCGGGTGCAGGTCCGCGAGTTCCGGGTCCTGACGGTAGCTCTCGAAGGCCGCCCTGGACTCCCACTCGACGAGGATCAGCACCTGCCGGGGAGCGATGTCGCCGGCCGCGCTCTCCCGGAACCGGCCCAGGGCCAGCACCCGCCCTCCGTGCCTGGCGACCTCGCGGGCGGACCGGCGTGAGTACGCCAGGTACTCCGCACGGTCGGCGATGTCGAACAGGTTCAGCGCGTAGACCTTTGTCTGCTCATCTGTCACATCCTGACTGTATCTAGACGCCCGCGCCGGCCTCCGTGGAGTTGGGGGACCTTCCCCGCAGTGTCGGACTCATGGGATGCATCGTGGTAGCGAGCGGGACTCAGGTGGCCGGGGCCGTATCGGATATCGTGCTGGCCGTGGCCGAGCGCCGGATTGCCCCCGGCGAGACGGCGTGCTTTCCGTTCGTCGCCCGGACGGCGTACGGGATTCCTTCCATTCATGAATTCAGCGTCATCTCGGATAACCCGGATTTCCGCCCGGAATGGGTTCGCCTTGGCCGGTCAGCCGGTGACGGTTACGGCCCGCGTTTCATCCTCGAGATCAGCCCCGGCGATATCGGGCCCGCCAAGTACGGCGCTTATCCGCTCCTCGTGGTGTGGCGGGCGGCCGGGGCGTACCGCCCCGCGGGCGGCCGGTGCACCCTCGTCATAGGGCCGCGTGCCCCTGCCGTCACCGAGCCGGCGGGCCAGCGAAACCGCCGCCGTAGGACCGTCCGTTACGAAAAGCGCCGGGACCGTAGCCAGATCCGCGGGCGAGAAACCACGGCCCGTTCGGCTAAATTCTTTTAATCCCCCGAACGGGCGGTGGTATTCGCGCGGGCATCAGCTGGACGGCCCGCGCCGCATTCCCCGGCGGACGGCGTCGATCAGGTAGGGGCGCAGCCGGGCGGGGGGCACGATGGCCTGGACGGAGCCGACCTGGTGGGCGCGCTCGATGCTGTGCACGGCGTCGAACTCGTCGGCGACCTGGCCGAGCTTCTCGGCGTGCACCGCGGGCCACGAGGCCGCGAGTTCGGCGCGCAGCCGGGCCGCCTCGTCCTCGCCGCCGCCGGAGGTCGCCTCGGCGATCCTGGCCTGCAGGCCGGCCACCCGGGGATCGGCGGACGTGCGCTTGTTGACCTCGGTGGCGAACACGACCGCGGCGGCGGGCGCCCCGCCGATCACCGACGCGTAGGAGCCCTCGACGGCGGCGACCTCCATCGTGTCGTTCAGCGTCCCGGAGAACACCACGAACGCCCCGCCGTGGTAGCGCGAGACCACGCAGAACACGATCGGGCCGTCGAAGTTGACGATGGCGCGCGCGATCTCCGCGCCGTACTCCAGCTGAAGCCGGCGCAGCGACTCGGGCGAGCCGTCGAAGCCGGACAGGTTGGCGAGGATCACCAGCGGGCGGTTCCCGCTTGCCGCGTTGATCGCCCGCGCCGTCTTCTTCGACGACAGCGGGAACAGTGTGCCCGCCGTCCACACCGGCGGGCCGTCCACCGGGCGCAGCCCGTGCCTGGGCAGCGGGCGGGACTCGAAGCCGATCACCACCACCGGCTGCCCGCCCAGGTGCGCGTCGAGGACCACGGCCGACTCGGCGTCGGCCATGTCGGCCCAGCGCTCCAGCGTCGGATGATCGGCGTCGGCCACCCCGCGCAGCAGCGAGCGGATGTCGAAGGGCTTCTTGCGCTCGGGATTGGCCGCGGCGGCGAAGACCTCGCCGAGCGTGCCGAACTCCGTGCCCGCGCCGGCGTGCGGCGACGCCGAGATGTCCCGGTCGGCCGGGTCGGTGGTCGGCGCCGGGCGGGGGAACCGCTCGCCCTGGGCCACGTAGGCGTGCTCGTAGTGCGCGAGCAGCACGTCGACCGCCGCGGACAGGTCGGGCGCCCAGTACTGGGCCTCTCCGTTGGGCCCCATGATCCGGTCGTAACCGCCGATGCCGAAGTTGTCCTCGGCCGAGACCCCGCCCGAGTAGTCCAGCGACTGCTTTCCGGTCAGGACCATGGCCGACTCCGGGGTCATGATCAAGATGCCCTTGGTGTGCATGAGCATCGTGGCCTCGGCGTTCCAGTACGGCTGGGCGCCGACGTTGATCCCGGTGACCACGACGTTCATCTCGCCGCCGTCGCGGGTGAACTCGACGATCCCGCGCAGCGCCCGGGAGATCCAGTCCATCGTCTCGGTGCCCGAGTCCATCGAGATCTTCGCCCCCGCCGAGATCGCGAACCACTCCACCGGGGCGTGCAGCCGGCGCGCCAGGTCCAGGGCGGCGAGCACGCGGCGGCACTCCGGCTCGGCAAGCGCGCCGAGCGCGCGGGTGGGATCGCCCATCAGCACGACCCGGCGCATCCCCTCGGGGTACCGCCGTGTCGTCGTGCTGACCACGCCGAGGACCAGGTTCGCGGTGTTGCCGCCCGGTTCCCGGTCCGCAGGCACCGGGGAGCCGGACTCGTCGAGGTCGTACTCGGTGAACGTGCCGGGCGCGCCGCCGGGGTCCGGTGACCTCGTGATCAGCGGGATGAGCTCGTAGGGGTAGACGGTGCCGCGGCGGCGGGCGCGGATCACCTTCTGGGTGTAGGAGTTCAGCTCGCGCAGCGGCTCCGGCGGCGGGCCGGTGACCCGCATGGTCAGCCCGGCGCCCGGCGGCCG
>JASHTQ010000763.1 GCA_030040475.1 Streptosporangiaceae bacterium | reverse complement strand
GAAGCGGCATGGGAGGCGGTGACGACGGGCGAATTCGAGGACCCGGCCTATGCGGTCGGCGACGCCGATCTGCTCCGGCCGGTCGCGGCCCGGGTCCGGTTTCTCGTGCTCGCCGAGCCCATGCGCTGGCGCGGGGCGACAGCGGGCAGCTGCTGGGCACCGGAGGAGGACGCGGCGCTTGAGGAGGGCGGCGTGCTGAACCGGATCTTCGGCGCCGACTCGTGGAACCTGCTGGTGGCCAGGGCAGTGGACGCCCGCCGTACCTGGCTAGGGTGCTTGGATGCGTACGAGTCTCATCCACTGCTGGCCCAGGCCGAGCCGGGCGAACTGGAACGAGAACTTGCCTCGCTCATCTTTCGTGAACCGCGGGCGGGACTCTCATGGCGGGCCTCGGCGCCGCTCGGCCTGCCAGTCCGGCCGCTGGCCGAGCCCGCGCCGCTCACCATGGCGGACAAGAGTCTGTTTACCGAAGTGACCGACAGGCACCTGCTACCCCGGTTTGCCCTGTCCGCTGTGATCCGCCTTGCGTTTCCCGGCGATGGCTCGCGGGACGCGAGGGCACGGGTGCGGTCCGCTCTGGTTGCCGCCCTCACTGTCCTTGCGGTCCTGGCGGCGCTGGTGCTGACCGCATTCCTGACCCTGCATTACGCGACCGTCGCCGCGGTGGTGTTCTACCTGCTGGTCTGCGTCGGCGTGATTGCCTTCGGGTCGGACTGGGCGGCCGCCTGGCTGCTGCGGATGCCGGCCGCTTCGGCGGTGGGCATCATCGCGCTGGTGAGCTTCCTGCCCGGCGACTGGCTGCAACGACTGGCCGACGGCTGGCTGGCGACCCTGGCGCTGACGGCCGTGTCGTTCGGTTACCTGGTCATCGAGGTCCGTAACCACGGCGTGGCGGCCGGGGCATCCGTGCGGCGGGCGCTCGCGGTAGTCGCGGTAGGCGCCGCGCACGCGCTCATGGTCAGCCTGATCGGGCTGGTGGTCGTGGCTCCCGCCTTTGTAGGCAGCGGCCCGCAGTTCGCGTCGTTGTGGCGGCATCCCGGCTACCACCATGCGGGAATGCTGCTCGCGCTGGCGACCGCCTGGTGCCTGGCCGTCGGCGTGTTCTCCCAAGTCCTGTGGGACGACCGCCCGATCACCGCCCCGCTGGCCCACCTGAGCTGGCGGTCGCGGTCATGACCGGCCCGAAGGAGGCCCGATGAGCTGGACGACCCTGACTCTCCAGGTCACCACGCCGCTGTTCAACGGCGGTGCGGACCCGGACGGCAGCGCCGGCTTCCGCCCCGACAACGAGGCAGGCATCCGCGTCGCCTCCATCCGCGGCGCCATGCGCTTCTGGTTCCGTGCCCTGGCCGGCGTCCTGGCCGGCCCTGACCTGCGCCTGCTGGCCAGCCTGGAGCGCCGGGTGTTCGGCGGCATGTCCGGCCAGCGCGGCGAGGACGCCGCGGTACCCTCCCCGCTTATCCTCCGGCTTCCTGACCCTCCCCGGACGTCTCTCGATGCCGCCTTCCTGCAGGACTGGCGGTGGCTCGGCTACCTCCTCGGTCTCGGCTTGATGAAACCGGATAGAGGCGGGGCGCGTCTCCTCCGGCCCTATGTTCCGCCCGGCGGGGATCCGTTCGAGTTGAAGATCCGATTCGCCCATGACCGCAGGGCCAGCGCAGAAGTCCAGCAGGCGATCGAGGCGCTTGCGTTCGCCTGCCTCTGGCTGGCCTGCACCTACGGCGGGCTGGGCGCGCGGGTCCGCCGGGGCTTCGGCGGCCTGCGGATCGTGGGCGCCTCCGGGGACCTGCCCCGGCCATGGTCGCCGAAGGGGATTCAGACCCCCGGCCCCGGGCTGTACCAGAGCGGCGACTGGCTGTGGCCGTGGTCGTCCACCGTATTCGGCGTCTTCCAGCAGCACCTACGGGAGCTGATCGGCGCCGGGCACGGTACATCCGGGGAACCTGACCGATGGACGGAGTCGCCGTCGTACCCGGTGCTGAGCAGACAGCATTCGCCGGCCGCCCTCGCATCCCGGCAATTCGGCAGCTGGGAAGAAGCGCTCAATTACGGAGGGCAGCAACTGCGGCTTTTCCGTGCGAACCGGCCCAGGGAAGTGGACCGGCGGAGGCAGGCAAGGGTAAGGACCGCGGAGTGGGACGACGTCATCAACGGCGGTTCGGCGGAATTTCCGCTTGGCGCGCTCGGATTGCCGGTCGGCTACCACGACAAGCTGACCGACCGCAAGTTCGTGGTCAACGCGGTCATCCCGCGCGGCAGGGATCATGAGGAGCTGCGCCGCGCATCGCCGCTGTGGCTACGGCCCGTCGGCTCCGGTAATTCCTGGCGCTTGTTCACCTTCGCCTTCCGCACGCGCTTCCTGCCAGTAGCCGGAGATATGCGTGTTTATCTCCTGCCAGATGCGCAGGCCCGTCGTGACGGCTGGCATGATGACGAACTTGACGTGGATCAAGGCGACGTCGAGCACCTGACGGCTCAGTGGATAAGGGCCATGCGGGCCGGCCACGATTTCAGCACGGTCATCCGCGACTAGAGGCCGGCGCCGATGCCAACCCTGATCCAGATGCGGCTGAAGGCCACCTGGCCGGTGCGGCCGAGCACCCGCCAGCTGCACGGCCTGGCGTGCGCGCTGTTCGAGACAGACAGCACCGGGCACGTCGGGCAGGAGAAGCCCTTCGCGGTGTGGCCGTTGCGTCCGGCCCCGGAAGGCGCTGGCGACGAGTGGACATGGCGGGCCGCCTGGCTAACCGACGACCCGCCACCGGCGGGTGCGGTCGCCGCGGATGTCCTTCGCGTTGGCCACGTGACGTGCGCGGTCGTCGAAAGCACGCAACGCCGGGTCACCCACGCTCGGCTGGCTGCCGGTCCGGCGCCGGGCGCCGTCACGGTCACGTTCGCGTCGCCCGCCTATTTCTCCCAGAACGGCACGGACGTCGTCCTGCCTGATCCGCGGCTGATCGTGGGCTCGTGGCGGCGGCGCTGGAACTCCTCGCTGCCTGTCGCCGATCCGCTCGCTGTCGATGACGAGGCCTGGCGAGACGTGCACCGGGCCGTCCGCCTGGCCGCGTTCGACCTGCGCACGGTGCCGTATGACACCGGCCACGGCCGGGACCGGGCCGGGTTCACCGGTTCGGCTACGCTGCGCCTGGACCGGGACGCCGCGCCGTCGGCCGGTGCGGTCCTCGGTACGCTGGCCCGATTCGCCGAGTACTGCGGGACCGGCGCGCAGACGACCCACGGCTTCGGGGCAACCACGGTGTCGTCCTCGCCTGAGGGCACCGATGGGTGAGCTGCTCGACCGGGCCTTCACCGAACAGCGGCTGCTGGACGCCTGGCGCGAGGTGCGCGAGGCCGCGCTGGCCGACGGCGAGGGCGGCCCGGAGGTCGACCGGTTCGAGGCCGCCGCGGCGCACAACGTCAGCAGGCTGACGGAGTCGCTGGCCAGCGGAACGTTCGAGCCGCACCCGGTGGTGCCGGTGGCCATCGCCAAGCACGACGGCGGCGTGCGCCACCTCGCGGTGCCCGGCCTGACCGATCGGATCGTGGAGCGTGCCCTGCTCGCCGAGCTGGACGCGGTGATCGATCCGCTGCTGCTGCCGTGGAGCTTCGCGTACCGGCATGGGCTGGGCGTCCGCGACGCCCTGGCCTGCCTGGCCGAATCCCGCGACGCCGGCGCCGCGTGGGTGGCGCGGTGCGACATCGACGACTGCTTCGAGCACATCCCGCGCTGGGAGGTGATACGCAGGCTGCGCGAGGTGGTAACCGATGCCGCGGCCGTGGACCTGGTCCGGCGGTTCATGGACCGTCCGGTGGTCGGCGGGCGGGTCGCACGACCGAACCGCGGCCTGGGCCTGCACCAGGGCAGTCCGCTGTCGCCGCTGCTGTGCAACCTGTACCTCGACGGCTTCGACCGCGCCATGCTGGCCCGCGGGTACCGTGCGATCCGGTATTCCGACGACATCGCGATCCCGGTCGACGGCCGTGGCGACGCCGAGCGGGCCCTGTCCGATGCCGCCGAGGAACTGGCCGTCCTGCGGCTGAACCTGGACCCGGTAAAGAGCCAGGTGGTGTCCTTCGACGCCGGGGTGTCGTTCCTGGGGTCGACGGTGACGTCGCTGACCAGTCCAGGGGCGATGGCCCTGTCACATCCGCTGGAGACCGTCGTCTACGTGGACCGGCCGGGCAGCCTGGTGCGCAGCCGCGGCGACCGGATGGTGGTCGAACACCGGGGTGAGACGCTGTTCCGGCTGAACCTCAGGCGGATCCGCCAGGTCGTGTTCACCGGCCGGGTGGGAATGACGACGCCGTTCCTGCACCGGGCGCTGCGGGACGGGATCGACGTGGTGCTGCTCGACGAGCACGGCGGCCCGGGCGGTCGGCTGACGTCGCTGGCCAGCAGCGACCCGACCGCGCGCAGGGCGCAGTACCGGATCGCCGACGATGACCAGGCCGCCTTGGCGCTGGCGCGGGCGTTCATCGACGGGAAGATCGCCAACATGCGGGTGTCGCTGCTGCGGGCCGGCCGCCGCGCTCCGGATCCGTCGGTGGCCAGCGCGGCCGAGACGCTGGCTATCACCCGGCTGGTGCTCGCCGACGCGTCCTCCCGCGAGCAGCTTCTCGGGCACGAGGGGACGGCGAGCCGCGAGTACTTCCGGGCCTGGCGCCGCCTGATCGGGGAGGGCTGGGGCTTTGCCGCCCGCGAACGCCGCCCGCCGCCCGACCCGGTGAACGCGATGCTGTCGTTCGGGTACACCCTGCTGGTCCAGGAGGCCATCGCCGTACTCGGCATCGCGGGGCTTGATCCCGCGGTGGGCCTGCTGCACCGCGCGCGCTGGGGCCGCCCGTGCCTGGCACTGGACCTTATGGAGGAGTTCCGGCCGGTGACCGTCGACGCCGTAGTGCTGCGCTGCCTGTCCACCGGGATCGTCCGGTTCGAGGACTTCGAGACCAGCCCAGACCTGGGCTGCCGGATGAACGCGCGAGCCCGGCAGGCGTTCCTGGCCGCCTACGAGCGACGCATGCTCACCGTGTTCACCCACGAGCCGACCGGTCGCCGCGTCTCCTACCGCGTGGGCATGTCCCTGCAGGCCAAGGCCCTGGCCCGCGCCATCCTGGACCCCGGTCGCGGCTACCGGCCACTACGATGGAAGTAGTAACTTGCCCCGCCCGCCGGACCTGGCGGCACCGATGAGGTACGTGGTGACCTACGACATCGCCGATGACCGCCGCCGCGAGGACGTCGCCACCCTGCTGTCCGGCTACGGCCCCCGCGTCCAGCTCAGCGTCTTCGAGTGCGACCTGCGCACCCGCCGCGAGGCGGCCCAGCTCCAGTCCAGGCTCCGTGACCTGATCGATCCCATTGAGGACCAGGTGCGGCTGTACCCCCTCGATGACCGTGCGGCCCGCCAGGCAGCCGTGCTCGGCGCCCGCATGATCGAGGAACGCCAGGACTTCTGGATCGTCACATGACCCGGTACAGCCCCCCGTCCGGAAAGCCCTTCCATCTCCCGGTTGGCGCGCTAGAATCCCCTGGTCAGCGGCTCGCCGTCCCAACTCTGCCCGATTTTCCCAAATCGGAGCCGCCCCCGCGTCCCGGTTGGCGCAACCCCCCACAAACCCGCAGGTCACGAGCCCCTCCAAGCCGCGTCCGTTGCAAAGCCCCGCCCGACATCGAGGGCATAGAAACATCACGTTGGGGACGGCGGTGGTGACAATGAAAACGAGGATGTTGCAAAGCCCCGCCCGACATCGAGGGCATAGAAACGAGCCGGGTGCCGATGAGCGCGATGAGGGTGGCGAGGTTGCAAAGCCCCGCCCGACATCGAGGGCATAGAAACGAGCCTCTTCA
>JASHTQ010000762.1 GCA_030040475.1 Streptosporangiaceae bacterium | reverse complement strand
GTAAGCGCGGTGAGCAGGGCGGTAGCGGCGGCGGCGGGCCGGCGGCTGGCGCTGATCGCGGCGGACAGGTGCCAGGCCAGCCGGGGATCGTCGGCCGGGACGGCCGCCAGGTCCGGGTGAGCGGCCGTGATGGCCGAGGCGGGCAGCAACGTGGTGCCGAAGCGTCCACGGACGAGCTGGAGCATCAGGGCGTAGTCGCCGATCTCGATGGCCGACGGGTCGGCGCCCAGGACGGCGTCGACGGCGGCGCGGATGCCCCAGCCGGGCGGGAACCGCAGGATCGTCTCGTCGGCCAGGTCCGCCGTCGCGACCCGGGCCCGCCGGCTGAGCCGGTGGCCTGCCGGGCAGACGAAGACAAGCGGCTCGCTGACCAGGGGGGTCAGCAGGACGCCGCGGGGCGGGCGGCCGGGTCCAGAACCGGCCGGGCTGGCGCTCGCGCTCGCGCTGGCGCTGGCGTTGGCGCTGGCGCTGGCGCTGGCGGTGGCGGTGGCGGTGGCGGTGGCGATCAGCGCGATATCCATGGAGCCGTCGATCACCGCCTGCAGGTTTCCCGCCGACCCGGCCAGCGACTGGCGCAGGTGGACGACGACGCCAGGGTGGCGGTCGCGCAGCGCGGCCAGGGCGACGGCCAGGTCGAACGGGCCGGTATGCAGGGTGCAGCCCAGCGTGACGGTGCCGCGGACCTGGCCGGACACCGCCGCGACGTCGTCACGGGCCGCCTGTACCGCCTCGATGATGCGCCGGGCGCCGGCCTGCAGCGCCGCGCCGTGCTCGGTGACGGTGACCGGGGTGACGGACCGGTCGAACAGGGTCACCCCGAGCTCGTGCTCGAGGCGGGCGACGGCGGCGGACATCGCCGACTGGACGATGTGGGCCTGACGGGCGGCGGCGGTGAAGCTGCCTGCCTTGCAGCAGGCCAGGAAGTAGTCCAGGTCGCGGATCTCCACCGGTCCAGGCTACGTCCGGCCCGCCCTTCCCATCAATATCATCGATTGTCATCAGCAAAATCAATCGTTGGACACGATGATGCTTCCGCGGCGATCCTGAGTAGGTACCCGATCCCAGCCGGAAGGAGCGACGATGAGGACGGCGTTCCTGGCCGATGTCTGCGATATGGTCCTGCCGGGCCGCTCCGGCAAGCACGGCCCACTGCCCTCGCTGCTGCTCAGCATGACGCTGGTCACCGGCCTGGTCGATGCGTTCAGCTACCTGATCCTCGGGCACGTGTTCGTCGCCAACATGACAGGGAACGTGGTGTTCCTCGGCTTCGCCCTGGCCGGCGCGCCCGGGTTCTCGATCACCGCGTCCCTGGCCGCGATCGCGGCGTTCGCCGTCGGAGCCCTGCTCGGCGGCAGGCTGACCGCGCGGCACCGAGGCCACCGCGCCCGGCTGCACAGCTTCGCCGCCCTGGCCCAGGCCGCGTTCCTCGCCGCCGCTGTCATCCTCGCCGTCACCGGCGGCAGCCCGCCGGCCCCGGCGTACCGGTACGCCCTGATCACGGCCCTTGCCATCTGCATGGGAATCCAGAACGCCGCCGCCCGCACGATCGCGGTCCCCGACCTGACCACGACCGTGCTCACTTTGACCATCACCGGCATCGCCGCCGACAGCCCCCTGGCCGGCCAGGCCGGATCCAAGGCGGGCCGCCGGCTGGTCCCGGTCGCCACCATGCTGGCCGGGGCGCTGCTCGGCGTCGCCCTGATCCGGCACGCCCAGGTCTACGACCCGCTGATCATCGCCCTGGTCACGATCGTCGCCGGCGCCGCGGCCAGCTACCTGCTGGGACGATCGGACCCGGCGTGGACGCGCCCGCAGGGCTAACGCTCCCGTCGACGGCCGATGGGATGGCGGCACGGGCAATCAGCCGTCGGTGCTTGGCTTCGAGCCTGGCGGCGCGGACGGGCGGGGTTGCTTCCCGTCGACGACAAGGACACCGGATCGTGCGGCGCGGCTCGGCCGGGCCTTGCGGACCGGCGTGAGATATACGTATTTGATTTTGGGCCAGCGTTCTCGCAGGACGTGGATGCAGTGCAGGATCGTCTGTTCCACCGCCGACAGGTCCAGGTCGTGGGCGAAGATGACATCGCCGTCGACCACCAGGCTCGATGGCCCCACCACGATGGCGAACAGGTCCGGGACATCGACTACTCCCGGCTGCCCGGCGATGACCTGGGACATTTCGTGGAGCATGGGCGGCGAAACGCCGCGCCCGGACAGCAGGTCCCGGTTGGTCTGCAGCAACAGCACGGATGCGAGCAGAAGCAGCAGGCCGATAAGCGCGCTGGCCACCGTGTCAGGCACCTGGCTTCCCGTCGCCTCGCTCAGCACCAGACCCGCCGTGGCCGTGATGCCGCCGATCACGGAGCAGCCTCCGGCGACCACGACCGTGGTCGATGCCGGATCAGTGCTCCGGCCCAGGTAGTCCCGCAGCGAGGCACCGCGGCCCGCCGCCTGCTCGCGCACCGGCCGCAACCCGATCTCCAGCGCGAACGCGTCCAGCACGGCCGTGGTGACCAGTACCAGGTAGGCGAGCGGGTAGGAGTGCACGGCTGACGGATGCAGCGCAGCGTGGACCGCTTCGTCGAGCCCGAGGACGCCACCGCCGAGGAAGATCCCCAGCGCCGCGAGAAACGACCAGAAGAAGCGCTCCCGCCCGTACCCGAACGGATGGGTCTGATCCGGGGGCCGGACGCTGCTGAGCACGCCGATGAGCAAGAACACCTGGACCGCCACGTCGGCGGCATTGGCCGCGGTCTGGGCGCGCAAGGCCACCGACCCGGTCACCGCGGCCGCTACCGCCAGCCCGACCGTTTCGGCGCAATTCACCGCGAGGGAAACGAGTACTGGCCCGTGCGCTGGACGTGGCCGGGCCGGTGACCCTGCAGCCGCAGTACAGCCTGCTGGTCCGGGAGGTCGAGTGGGAGATCGCGCCGGCCGCGGTCGACGCCGGGCTGGGCCTGCTGCTGTGGAGCCCGCTCGGCGGAGGCTGGCTGTCCGGCAAGTACCGGTGCGACCAGCGCCCGGCCGGCGCGACCCGGCTCGGCGATGACCCGAACCGCGGCATGGAGGCGTACGACCGGCGAGGCACCGACCGGACCTGGCATGTCATCGACGCGGTGCAGAAGGTCGCCGAGGACCGGCGCGTGTCCATGGCCGAGGTGGCGCTGGCCTGGGTGACCGCCCGGCCCGCGGTCAGCTCGACCATCCTCGGCGCCCGGACGCTGGCTCAGCTCGAGGCCAACCTGCGCTCGGCCGGCCTGCGGCTGACCGAGGCCGAGACCGCCGCGCTCGACGCCGCCAGCGACCCGCGCGCCACCGACTATCCCTACGGCGAGCCGGGCGTCGAGCAGCGTGCCCGCACCTTGCCTGCGGGCCGCTGAGCACCGCCGCCGAGGACCGGGCCCGGGGCAGAAAACCCGGGATCGGCGGGCCGGCCGGTGCCCCGGCCGAGTGGTGCCGCGCCGGGTGACGCCGCGGCCAGGCGGTGCCCCGGCCAGGCGGTGCCCCGGCCAGGCGGTGCCCC
>JASHTQ010000761.1 GCA_030040475.1 Streptosporangiaceae bacterium | reverse complement strand
GCGGCCGCGGTGTGCCCCGGCTCCGGCGCGGCGCCGTTGCGCGGCTCCGCCGCGTTCGGGTCCGGCGCGGCCAGGTCGACCTCGACCCAGGCATCCGCGGTCCCCGCGTGCGCGGCCACGTTCGACAGCGCTTCGCGCGCGGCGCCGGAGATGGCCGCGGCGACCGGTGCCGGGACGGTCGGCGCCCCGGCACCGGTGACCTCGACATGGACGTTCAGCCCGCGGGTGCGCATCTCGGCGGCCACCGCCTGAATGCCCGCGACCAGGTTGCGGTGCGGCCCGGCGCCCTCGTCCTTGTCGCCGGGGTCGCTGAGCGCCGCCTCGATCAGCGCCACGTCCCGGCGGCACCGGCTCACTGCCCCGGCGACGTCCTCGCCGTCGGCGCGGGCCAGGGCGGTGAGCGTATTGAGCACCGTGTCGTGGAGCAGGCGTTCGTGCTCGCGGCGCTCGATGTTCAGCGACAGGATGACGTACTGCTCGCCGGCGGCCTTGTCGGCCTGGTCCAGGGCGGCGTCGGCCGCGGCCGCCCGGCCCAGCAGTTCCCTGCGGCCGTAGCTGTGGATGGCCGCGACCACGATCAGCAAGCTCACCGCCGCCATCATCGTCCTGATGCTCGCGCCGGCCGCCTGCGCGCCAACCCAATAGGCCACCGGCGAAACGACCGCCAGCGGCATCCAGTAGGCGGCGGGCGCGTACCAGGCGGGGACGAGAAGCTGGCACGACATGCTGATCACCAGCCAGCTGAACGCAGCGCCTCGGATGGCGGGCGGCACGAGTCCCTCGCCGCCGAGCGCGAAGGCCAGGTAAACGGCAAAGTCCGCGCACGCGAAAATCGGCGCGGGCGTGTGCCTTTGCAGGTAGACAATTACCGTGCAGGCCCATGCCGCGGCCGCGACGGGACCGGCGAGGCGCCATGGATGGGCCGCATAAAACTCCTGCCAGATGGCCACCTGCACCACGATGTACACGATTGCCGCACATCGGACGACCAGCGCGAGGCGGCCGACGACCGACCTCAGCGTTGACATCGCAGGTCCGATCGGCCAGCAACCATGGCGGGTTCTTCGCATGGCGCGAGCCTTCGCTCCGGGCACGGTGTCGCAGCCGCCGGAAGCGCGCCGCCACGGTAGGCGGGCCGTCGGCAGCATGAACTGATGATAGGCCCGGAATAGGATTCATGTTCATCATCTGCCGAATTCGGCTCCGGCGGCGAGAAAGCGGTCGATTTGATCAAGACCGGCCGGGTTGATTTACCCTTGATATGTAAATAAGTCGTATTTGCCGCAATGGCCGGACGTGAACCGTCGGCTCCGGTGGACCTTCGCACCGGAGTCGGCGGTGGTTATCGTGATCTGTTCCTATTGCGGCGTCAGGACCCGCAGGCTACCGTCGGGGTCCGCGCCGATCTGCGCGCTCATGCCTGCTGTCGGCTCTGCCGCCTCGGTCCCCGCCGCCTCGGTCCCCGCCGCCTCGGTCTCGGCGGACTCGGATCCGGTGGGCTGCTCCTCCCGGGGGCGGCGGGGGAGCGCGAGGGCGAGCAGGAACAGGGCGCCGGCGACGCCCAGCTCGACGATCAGGCACCGGCTCATGGCCGCGACGAAGCCGGAGCGAGCCAGCGTGCTGAAGAAGATCGTGCCGATCGCGGCGACGCCGACGGCGCTGGCCAGCTGCTGGACCGCGTTCAGCACGCCCGAGGCCGAGCCGACCTCGTCGTCGCCGACCGAGGCCAGGATGAAGTCGAACAGCGGCGAGATGAGCATGCCGATGCCGGCGCCGAGGAGGAGCTGGGCCGGGATGAGTTCGGCCGAGCTGGTGGCCAGCTGGTGCGCGACGATGATGTCGCGCAGCCACCAGGTCCCTGCGGCGATGAGCACCGCGGCGACCTGGAGCGCGCCGCGGCCGAGGCGGGGCACCACCACGACGGTGCCGAGGACCGCGCCGAGCGCCGAGCCCGCGGCGAACGGCGCCAGCGTCAGGCCGGCGTGGACGGCCGAGAAGTGCTCGCCGAACTGCAGGAACAGGGTGAGGACCAGCAGGGTTCCTGCCATCCCGGCGAAGAAGACGACCACGCAGGCCAGGCCCGCGCTGTAGCCGCGGTGGCGGAACACGCTGATCTGGACGAGAGTGTCGCGGCCCCGCACGCCCTGCCGGCGGCCCCAGACGGCGAGCAGCACGGCGGCGAGCACGCTCGCGGCCATCATGAGGTACGTCCAGGCGGGCCAGCCGGCCTCGCGGCCCTGGATCAGCGGGTAGATCAGCAGGCCCATCGCGGCCGCGCTGAGCACGGTCCCCAGGGCGTCCGGGCGCGGCGCCCGCGGCGCGCGGGATTCCGGCATGATCGCCGCCGCGCCGATCGCGGCCGCCACTGCCAGCGGCAGGTTGACGAGGAAGATCAGCCGCCATCCGGTGCCGAACGCATCCAGGCTGACCAGCGCGCCGCCGACGATCGGCCCGAGCACCGCGGACAGCCCGATGACGGGGCCGAAGACGGCGAAGGCGCGGCCTTGTTCGGCGGGGGCGAA
>JASHTQ010000760.1 GCA_030040475.1 Streptosporangiaceae bacterium | reverse complement strand
CCGCGCGCATGCTTGTGCGCCGCGAGACCGACGACGACCTGCTGCTTCGCGATGTCGGCAGATGAGGGGGTGGTCGGATGAGGCAGGCATACTTTGTCCCCGTACGGGAGAGCCAGGCTGGGACGCTGGCCCTGCGGACCGGGCGGCTCGCCTCGGGCGAGCGCGTCGGCCTGGCCTTCACCTCCGAGGCCGCGCTGGCGGCGACGATGGGGCCGTTGCAGCACTGGGTTCGGCTTGCGGCCGAACCGCTGCGCGACATGCTGGCACCGCTCGGGGTCCAGTGCGTCAGGGTCGATCCGCGCCCGGCCAGTGAGCTCAGGCCGGCGGCGCGGCCGGAGTCGCTGCCGCAACCGCAGCCGCGGGCAACAGGGGACGCCGAGCCCCGCGCGGCTAAGGGCCGCTGCGCGCACCGGGCGCGGCGACCCGAGCGGCTGCGCGGTTGCCACGCCGCACGCACGCCCTCCCCATCGCACCGGGCCAGGCGGTGACGCCATCAGCCCGCCGTCCAGGGCCGGAGCTTGTCGGGGTTGAGCACGGCCCAGATGCGCTTGATCCGGTCGCCCGCGACGTCGAACGCCAGCACCGCCATCGTGACGCCGTCCAGCTGGGCCACCAGGCCGGGCTGGCCGTTGACCGTGCGCTCCAGGAGCGTCAGGTTGGCGGGCGCCCGGCTGATGAGATCGGCCAGGTAGCGGGCAACCTGCTCGCTGCCCTCTATCGGATGAAGCGCGGCGGTGGCCTGGCCGCCGCCGTCGGCGACCATCGTGACGCCCGGGTCAAGCAGGGCGATGAGGACACCGATGTCCTTGGCTTCCCAGGCTCGCCGAAAGTCACTAAGGACGCTGGCCTGGCGCGCTGCCGGCGTCGCGGGGGCGCGGGACTCGTGGATGCGGCGGCGGGCGGAGGAGGCCAGCTGGCGGCACGACGCCGGGCTGCGTCCGGTGATGCCTGCCACCTCGGCGAAGGGGTAGGCGAAGACGTCGTGCAGGATGAACGCGACGCGCTGGGCCGGGGTCATCGAGTCCAGCACGACGAGGAAGGCCATGCTGACCGATTCATCCAGGGTGACCCGGTCGGCCGGGTCGGCGGCGACGCCGGGGCGCCCGCCGACCCACTCGGCAGGCTCGGGCAGCGGCTCGGGAATCCACTCCCCCACGTAGCGCTCGCGCCGCGCCCGGGCCGAGCCGAGCAGGTCCAGGCAGATGCGGCTGGCGACCGTGGTCAGCCAGGCGCCGGGGTTCTCGATGGCGTCCCGCTGCTGCTCGGTCATGGCGTACCAGCGGGCGTAGGTCTCCTGCACGGCGTCTTCCGCATCGGCCAGGGAGCCCAGCAGCCGGTAGACGAGGTTGATCAGCCGGTTCCGTTCTGCCATGACCGCGCTCGGGCCGGGGCCGGGCCGGTCCTCCCCTGCCCCGGATCGGGTGCTCATCGTGTCGCCCTCACATTCCGCCGGGTCGCGTCGTCATGCTGCTGAGAAGAGCACACCACACGAAAGGGACTGGCGATGAAGGCCATCCGGACCCGCGAGCCGACCGGAATCGGCGGGCTCAGCTACGAAGAGGCGCCCGACCCCACGCCCATGGTCGGCGACGTGCTTGTCAAGGTCGCCGCGTGCGGCATTACGCACAACGAGCTGGACTGGCCGCTGCGCACCTGCCGGAACGGTCATCCGCGGGATCCGATCATCCCCGGCCAGGAGGTGTCCGGGGTGGTCGCCGCGCTGGGACCTGGAACGGCCGGGATCGCGGTCGGCGACGAGGTATTCGGGCTGACCGACCCCTACCGGGACGCAGCGGCCGCCGAGTACGTCGCCGTCGAGGCCCGTAACGTGGCCCCGAAGCCGCGGACCGTCGACCACGTGCACGCCGCGGCGGTGCCGCGGGCCGACCTGACGGCGTGGCAGGCCCTGTTCGACCACGGAAGGCTGGCCAAGGGGCAGACGGCGGTCATCCACGGCGCCGGCGGCGCGGTCGGGTCGACGGCGGTCCAGCTGGCGCGGTGGGCCGGCGCCGAGGTGATCGGGACCGGGCGGAGCAGGGCCAGGCAGCTGGTCATGGAGCTGGGCGCCGACCGCTTCATCGCGCTCGACACCGACCGGCTCGAGGATGCCGCGGGCCAAGCCGACGTGGTCTTCGACCTCGTCGGCGGCGTGGTGCTCGCCCGGTCGGCCGCCCTGCTCAAGCCCGGCGGCGCGCTGATCTCGGTGGTCTCGTGGGAATTTCCCGGTGACAGGGACGACATCAGGAAGGTCTTCTTCATCCAGGAGGCGCACAGGGTGCAGCTGGCCGAACTCGCCCGACTGGTCGACGAGGGCCTGCTGCGCCCCCAGGTCGGCGGGGTGTACCCGCTCGCCGAGGCGGTCAAGGCGTACAGCGCGAAGGCCGCCGGCGGCCTCCCCGGCAGGATCGTCCTGCAGCCGTGATCATCCGGTTGCCAGCCGGCGGGCATGGTCACCCGGGGCGTGGCGGCGGTCCGTGGCTGTGCAGGACCTTGCTGCCGTCCGGGCTGTAGGCGGTGGTGGTGCCGTCCAGGTTCAGGATCAGCTTCCACCCCCACCTGTGCACTGCAACTAGATGGTGAAAACTGCACAGGAGCAGGCAGTCTTTGACGCTCGTCTTGCCGCCGTCGGCCTTACGGATGATGTGATGGATATGGCAGGCCGCGGCCGGCCGCCAGCACCCGCCGGCCCACTCGCAGTGGCCGCCGGAGCGGTGCAGGATGGCCTGGCGGGGCCCTTCGCGCAGGCCCAGCGCCGTCATCAGCGCCTCGCGGTGCCATTGGTCGAGGTCGCCGAGCTCGCCGAACAGCGGCTGCAGCACCAGGTGGAGGGCCGCGAAGCTGACCTCGGCCTCGAACTCGACCCCGGCCGCGCGCACCACGCGGTATCCCTGCGCGCTGGCGTACCGCGCGGTCTTGTCAAGCAGCACCGTCTTGCCGACGCCGACCTCGCCGGACACCAGCAGCGGCTGGCCGTAGGCGCGGAGCCGGTCGGCGAAATCGCGCAGTTGGCGCAGTTCGCCGTCACGCCCGACGATCACCGGCTCACCGCTCCGCCTTCCAGAGGACCTGGGATCCAGCGTCGGCCGGAAGGCCGTGGTCGGGCTTGGACAACGCTGAACAATACTGGGATGGTGGCGCACTCTTAAGCGCGGAATCGGCCGGGTCAGCCAGGACGGGCGGCAGGCGGTGCTGTATCCCGGCGACTGCGTCCTGTACGAGACGACCCGCCCGTTCCAGTGGCTGTTCGAGAGCGACTGGGACGTCTGGGTCTTCTCGCTGCCCAGCGACTCGGTGCGGCTGAGCGACAGCGAACGACGGCACATCAGCGCCCGCAGGCTGGACGGGAGGACCGGGCTGACCGGCGTGGTGTCGCGGTTCCTGCTCGACCTCGCCAGGCACAGCGGGGACATCCCCGCCGAGCAGTCCGAGCGAGTCCTCGCGCACGCCAGCGACCTCGTGGTGAGCCTGCTCGCCGACAGCCTCGACGACAGCACCCAGGTGCGCGGGGCGGTCCAGCGGTCGCTGATGATACGCGTCAAGGACTACATCGACCGGCGGCTCACCGACCCGGCGCTCGGGCCCGCGGAGATCGCCGCCGCGGTCGGCATCTCCACCCGCTACCTGCACAAGCTGTTCGAGGCCGAACAGCACACGGTCTCGCTGTACATCAGGGGCCTGCGCCTGGACCGGGCCCGGCGCGACCTGCTGGACCCCCGGCTTGCCGCGCGCCCGGTCTCCGCGATCGCCTACGGCTGCGGGTTCGGCGACCTCAGCGGCTTCAACCGGGTCTTCAAGCAGGCCTACGCGGTCAGCCCGAAGGAGCTCCGCGATGCCTCGGCCGGCCCGGCAAGTACGTCACAGGGTCAGTCATCTGCCGTAAGACGGTGACCCGCACGCAGACCTAGCGTCTGTGCTCAGACCGAAGGTTCTCCCAGGAGGAGGAAGGGCATGAGCACAGGCTCAGTGCGCAACGTGGTACTTGTGCACGGCGGATTCGTGGACGGTTCCGGCTGGCAGGGGGTGTACGACACGCTCACCTCGGACGGCTACCGGGTCGCCGTCGTGCAGAACCCGACCCTGACCCTGGACGGCGACGCCGCCGCCGCGCGGCTGATCATCGACGGCATGGACGGCCCGGTCGTCCTGGTCGGCCACTCCTACGGCGGGGCGGTGATCACGGAGGCCGGCACGCACGAGAAGGTGGCGTCGCTGGCGTACATCGCCGCGTTCGCCCCGGACAAGGGCGAGTCGGTCAACTCGCTCATCGGCGGTTTCCCCGCCGACGGGCCGCAGCCGCCGATCCTGCCGCCCAGGGACGGCTTCCTGTTCCTGGAGCGGGACAAGTTCCACGCTTCGTTCGCCGGCGACCTGCCCGCCGCGCAGGCCGCGTTCTTGGCCGATGCCCAGGTCCCCTGGGGGGTGCAGGCCACCGCGGGAACGATCACCAATCCCGCCTGGCGGATCAAGCCCAGCTGGTACCTGCTCACCACGCAGGACCACATGATCCCGCCGTCCGCGCAGCGGACGATGGCCGAGCGCACCGGGGCGAGCGTCACCGAGGTTCCCGCCAGCCACGCTGTCTACGTGTCGCGTCCCGAGGCTGTCGCCTCGCTGATCAAGCAGGCGGCCGGCTAATCCCCTGGTGCGGGCCCCGGCGGCGCCGGGGCCCGCACCACCCTGACAGGCAGGGAGGAAGCCCGAACGACGAGGATCGACGTTCACGCGAACTACTGGACCGATGACTACCTCGACCTGATGGTCGGTCTCGGCCACACCGACACGGGAACCCAGCGCGGCCGCGGCGCCGGGGGCGGCGACGAGCTCGACGGCCCGGCGTCATAGCTGCTCCTGGCGCAGCAGGCTGCCCAGCTGATGCCGGCCCGCCGCGCCGAGCACCGCCTTGCCGCCGAGCGGGGTGCAGTCACCGCGAAGAAGGCGTTCCGTTGGCGTGAAACCACGGCCCGTTCGGCGGAAAATAACTGGAGATCAGCCCTGGCGGCGGGTCAGCCAGGGTGCGGCGCGGTCGCGGTCGAGGCGATCCGGCGCGCGCAGGGTGGCGAGCATCAGCTGGACGGCGCCCCGGTGCGGGTGGTCCGCCAGTTCGCGGATCTCGACCCGGGCGCCGTGCTCGGTGGAGGAGTCGTCGAGGTCGATCTCGAACCAGTGCCTGATCGTAATGGCCGAGCGGGACAGGGCCAGGATGTGCTGCACGCTGCCCAAGTATGCAGCGGGCTGCCGGGCCGGGGGACCCTGGGGTGGGGCCTGACCCTGGGCCAGGGTCAGGGCCGGGGCTTACACGGGTGCGACGTGCCGCCCGAAGCGGGAGCGTGGAGGCCGTCGAACGGGCCCGCGCCCTCGGCCTGCTCGCGCCGTCCGCCCGCCGCAGGTGAGGCGCATGCCCGCGTTTCACACAGACTTGACGATGCAGGCTCACCCTTTGCCACCCGATGCTGGCTATGAGGCGTGCACCGTCGGCCGGCTGGGCACGCTCGTATCGAAGGGATGAGCGATGGAAACACCCGCTGCTAGCGACTGCGCACTGGACCGCGACGAGATGCTCGTGCACAACTGGCGGGTGTCGCAGCTCACGCGGCTCGGCATCCCCGGGTCGCTGGCCGAGATCTACGCCGATCGCATCGACTGGCATCAGGTCGCCCGGCTGGTGCAACGCGGCTGCCCGCCCCGACTGGCGCTGCGCATCATCCGCTGACCGTGAGCGTCATGCCAAACCGGCCGGCAGCGGCTGGCCGTCCAGGTCCGCCTGGCCGTTGGCGGCAAGCCACGCGAGCGCCTCGCGCAGGGCGTCGAGCGAGCTGTACCGCGGCGCGTAGCCCAGTACACCGCGGGCACGGGCGATGCTGGCGGCGATGCCGCGGAAGGTGTGCTCGCGGGTGACCGCGGCGTGCTGCGCCGGCCTCGTCCTCGGTCACCGGCACCCGCAGCGCCGGCCCGTGGACCCAGATGGTGCCGCAGTGCACGAGCAGCGGGCGTACCGGGCGCAGCGCGTCGATGAGCTGCTGCGCCGACGCGGCGGTGAAGCAGATAAGGTCGATCACCACGTCCGGGCGCAGCGCCGCTATCCGGTCGCCGAACGTCCCGGTTGCGTCCTCGGCGTCCCGGTCGGCGCTGACCGTGGTCACCGCGTCCCACTGCGGTCTTGCGTGGTACGGGCCGCGTTCGCCGCGGCTGACCGCGATCACGTCGTGGCCGCCGTCCACCAGCCGCGGCACCAGGTACGTGCCGATATGTCCGGTCGCCCCGATGATTACCACACGGCTCACTCGTGTCCATCCCTTCGGCGCTTGGCTGGGAACCACCTTAGGAGAAGCGGAACACCGGGCCGCGTGCCGGGAACGGCAGGACGGCCCCGGCCGGGATCAGGAAGGCGTGCTCGCGTTTGATCCGGACCCGGTCGATGACGGCGTCGGTGATGACGAGGAT
>JASHTQ010000759.1 GCA_030040475.1 Streptosporangiaceae bacterium | reverse complement strand
AGCACTGCCCGATGTGCGCCGCCGCGCACGCCTGGGTCGGGCTCGGCCGGATCGTCTACGTGAGCTCGGCTGCGCAGCTCGCCGCCTGGCTGACCGAGCTGGGGGTGCCGCCGCCCCCGGTGCGCACGCTGCCGGCCGGCGAGATCGCCCCCGGCCTGGTCGTCCAGGGTCCGGTGCCAGGCCTCGACGAGCAGGTCCGCGAACTGCACCGCCGGTTCCACCGCGAAGCGTAGATCCCGCGGGCTGGTGATCGCCAACATGATGTCCAGCTCCCGGCTCTACAACGCCTACGCCACCGACGTCCTCATGCCCGCCATGGACCGGGACGTGCTCGCGGAAATCAAGCGGTTCGAGGCCGAGGGTAAGACCGGCGACCCGCGGTACGAGCAGCTGCTTACCGAACATCATTACGTCCAGCACGTCTGCCGGATGCCGCAGGCCGACTGGCCGGACCCGGTGATCAGGGCGTTCAGCCACCTCACCCACGACACGATGGATCCCGCGCACATGCGCTGGATGTCGCAGCAGCTGCCGCGGGGCCGTTACCTGCACTGCCCGGACGGCAGCCACCTGTGCCAGTTCGACGATCCCGGCCACTTCTTCCCCGGGCTCGTCGACTTCCTGACGTCTGTTTAGCGGGGTAACGGTGACCGACGCAGCTGACCACGTGCGGCGCAACCGGGCCGCGTGGGACCGGTGGGCGGCCGAATACGCCGAGCCGGGCCTGTATCACTGGTCGACCGAGCCCAGCTGGGGCATCTGGCGGATCCCCGAGACGCGGGCGGGCGTCTTGCCGCCCGACCTGGACGGCAAGGACGCGATCGAGCTTGGCTGCGGCACCGGATACGTCTCGTCCTGGCTGGCCCGCCGCGGCGCCCGCCCGGTCGGGCTTGACAACTCGGCGGCGCAGCTGGCCACCGCCCGCCGGCTGCAGGACCGCTTCGGGCTGCGGTTCCCCCTCACCCACGCGAGCGCCGAGCAGGCGCCGTTCGCCGACGCCAGCTTCGACCTGGCCATCTCGGAGTACGGCGCGGCCATCTGGTGCGATCCGTACGCCTGGATTCCCGAGGCGGCCAGGCTGCTGCGGGCGGGCGGCGAGCTGATCTTCCTCGGCAACTCCGCGCTGCTCATGCTCGCGGTGCCGGACGCGGAGGATCAGCCCGCCGCCGACCGGCTGCTGCGGCCCCACTTCGGCATGCACAGGTTCGAGTGGCCCGGCGATGAGTCGGTGGAGTTCCACCTGGGCCACGGCGACATGATCCGGCTGCTCCGCCGGTGCGGGCTGGAGGTCGAGGACCTCCTCGAGCTGCGCCCCGATCAGGACGCCAGCACGCGGTACCCGTATGTCACCCTCGACTGGGCGCGGCAATGGCCGTGCGAGGAGGTCTGGAAGGCCCGCAAGCTCGGCTGAGTCACCACCGCCCGTTCTGCCCAAAAAGATTTTTACTGAACGGTGGGGGTGACTCTGTCCGGGACCTCGGGGGCTACGGTGGCGAGCCGGACGGTGTCACCGGTGCGGACGTGGCCAGGGTGCAGCACCTCGGCGTAGACGCCGGCGCACGGCTCGGGACCCATGTCCTCCATCGGGATCACGCGGTTGTGCCTCGCGAGCACCCTGAGGGCCTCGGTGTTGCGGGGCAGGTGACCGTGGGCGAGCGTCGGCATCGCGCACCGCGGCGTGCGGGCGATGACGCGGAGCACGAGGTCGTCGCCGACGCGCAGGGTCCGGCCGAGCCAGTCGTTCTCGGTGAAGCCCGGTGCCGGAGTGCGCACGACGATGTTGGGACGATAGCGCTCCAGGTCGGCCTTGCGGTACGGGCTGAGCTCGGCGATGCAGTCGAGCGTGGAGGTGGTCAGCAGGTGCAGCGGCGCGAAGTCGACGAACGTGCCGGGCGGGCCGCCGCCGCCGATCTCGCCGACCTCGAAGGCGACCTCGGCGGTTATGCCGCCGCGAAGCACCGCCTCGGGCACGGCCCGGTCGTAGGAGGCGCCGGGCGGCGGGGTCGCCGACAGCGTGACCGGCTCGTTCAGCAGCCCGGACAAGATCGCGTCGATCTCGTCGTCGGTGCTCCAGACGGTCGTGCCGTCGGGCAGCGTGATCCGCACGCCCTCCTCCAGGGCCTGCGCGGACAGGGTGAGCAGGTCACGCCAGAGCCGCGGGTACTTCGCGCTGGCGACCTTGCCCGTCCGGCGGCTGATCACGGCCAGGCGGCGGTCACCGGGCAGGCCGGTCAGGGTCACGTCGGCGGCGGGCACGTCCTCGCCGAGCATCGACTTGACCGGGTAGCGGCGTAGCCTGGCCACGGTTCCGAGCATGCTCCGAGGGTACGCGCGTGCAGGCCCAGGTCCAGTGCTAAATGTCAGTGCCCTGGCCTAGCCTCGGACCTATGGACATCATCCTGATTCCCGGTTTCTGGCTCGATGCCTCGTCGTGGGACGAGGTCGTTCCCGCGCTTGACCAGGCGGGGCACCGCACGCACGCACTCACGCTGCCCAGCATGGAGTCGAAAGACGCCGACCGCTCGGCCATCACCTTGCGTGACCACATCGACGCCGTTGTCGAGGTGATCGATTCCCTCGACCCGGCCGATGGCAAGGTGGTCCTCGTCGGGCACTCGGGCGGCGGCGCGGTCGCCCATGCGGCGGTGGACGCGCGGCCAGACCGCGTCGCCCGAGTCGTCTACGTCGACAGCGGCCCGCTCGGCGACGGGGGAGTCATCAACGACGAGCACCCGTCGGAGAACGGCGAGATCCCGCTACCGGACTGGGATATCTTCGACGACGAGGACCTGGTCGACCTCGACGACAAGCTGCGCGCGGCGTTCCGCGAGCGCGCGATCCCCACCCCCGTGCACGTCGCCAGCGATCCGCAGCGGCTCTCCGACGAACGCCGCTACGACGTGCCGGTCACCGTCATCGCGTGCGAGATCTCGAGCGAGATGATCCGCACGTGGATGCGGCAGGGGCATCCGTACGTGCGGGAGCTGGCGAAGATTCACGACGTCGAGTACGTCGACCTGCCGACCGGCCACTGGCCGCAGTTCACCAGGCCCGAGGACCTAGGGCAGGCGATCCTGGCGAGCGTCGAACGGGCCTGATCTCCCGAGGGCGGGCCGTCGGCTTGCGGTACTAGGCCGGCAGGAGGAGTCGGCCCGGAATCTCATACCGCAACTCAGCCCGTGGGCCGATGGCCCCGCGTCAGCCGGTCCATAGCGTTACCCGCGTGCAGCCAGCGCAGCGCGCATGCGCCTCGGATCGACCGGGCGGCCCGGCGATCGTCGGTCTGCTCGTGTTCGCGTTCGTCTGCGGGCTGGGGGTGCTGGCCGCGCTGGTACCGGTCGGGCACGGGTTTTCGCCAAAGGGCGGTGGCTGGTTCATCCCGGCGGTCGCCGGCAGCGCGTTCACGTTGCATCCGCTGCTCGTCGCCGTCCCCTCGGCGGCCTGCTTCGTCTGCGGGCTTGTTGACTGGCGCCGCCCGTGGCGGGTCGAGCACCTGGACCTGCTCGCGCTGGCCGGCTTCTTTCCGGTGGCGATGCTGCTCAGCGACGACATCTCCGCAGTCGGCCTGTGGCTGGCGGCGGTCTGTCTCGGCTGGCTGTTCTGCCGGATGCTCGGAGCGGCCTTCGGGGTATGGCGGCTGCCGGAACTGCGTCCCACCATCAGCTCGCGGTGGCTTGGCCTGGCAATAGGGGTGCTTCTGCTCGTCCGGATCGGCAGCATCGCAGGCGGCAATATCCTCGATGTCGGGCAGGCCAGCTCGCTCGGCGCCTGGCGCCTTCTGCACGGGCTGCACCTCTACGGCGCGGTGTGGTGGCAGCGCCCCGGCGGGTTCCGCGTCTACCGGCCGGATTCCTACGGGCCGTTCGCCTACTACGCGTACATACCGTTCGTGGCCATCTTCCCGCCGGCGCCCGGGGTGGCCGGGACGCTGGTGCCGGCCCTGTGCTTCGACGCGCTGACGCTCGCCGGGCTGCACAGGCTCGGCAGGCGGCTCGGCGGACCGCTCGGCGGCCGGCCGCTGGCGCAAGCGTTCGTGTTCGCGTACCTGCTCTACCCGTTCCCGGACCTCTCGCTGATGGCGGAGACCAACGACGCGCTGATCGCCGCCCTCTGCGTATGGACGATCGTCGTGGCGGCGGAGCGCCCAGTCGCTCGCGGGCTGCTCATGGCGGCGGCCGCCCTGACCAAGTTCCTCCCCGCGCTGCTCGCCCTGCAGTTCCTGGGGGTCAGACGGGGGCGCCGACGCTACGCGCTCACACTCGCCGCATCGCTCGCCGCGATGCTCGCCTGGCCGCTGATCACCTCGGGACCGGCTCAGTTCCTCGACTCGACGTTCGGCTACCAGCTGATACAGCGCGGCGGCGGCATCCAGTTCAGCATCTGGACCTACATGCCGCACGCGGCGATCGTGGCCCGGCCGATCCTGGCCGCCGCGCTCGCGCTGCTCGCGCTCGCGCCGATGGTGCGCACCGGGGTGCAGGACGCGCGCGAGCAGGCCGCTCTCGCCGCCGCGCTCCTCATCGGCGGGCAACTGCTCCTTGGCTACTGGTTCTACAGCTACCTCACCTGGTTCTATCCGCTCGTCGTCGTCGCGATCGTCGGGGTCCCGAGCACCGTCCGCCCGTCGGGCGCGGCCACGGGCTCCGGCACCTCAATGGGCGAGATGTCCGTATCGGGCGAGAAATCCCACAGCGGCAGCAGCGCGGCAGGGAACTCCAGGCCGGCGAATGCCGGATCGCCATGCTGGAGAGACCGCCGTGACTGTGACATCGCTCCGCTGCGCCTTCCGATGGACGTGGCCGGCGATGCGCAGCAATCGAACTTTACATAATGTACATTATCGGCTCAACCTCGCGCTGTCGCTATGGAAGTAACGACGAAGACGTGCCATCACCGCCGCTTGCCGAACGTACCC
>JASHTQ010000758.1 GCA_030040475.1 Streptosporangiaceae bacterium | reverse complement strand
ATCTCGTCACCGAACATCTCGATCCGGACGGCGAGCTCCTCGTACATCGGGATGACCTCGATGGTGTCGCCGCGCACCCGGAAGGTCCCCCTGGTGAACGCCAGGTCGTTGCGGTTGTACTGCATGCCGACCAGCTTGCGCAGCAGCGTGTCCCGCTCCACCGTGTCGCCGACCTTGAGGGTGAGCATCCTGTCGACGTATTCCTGCGGGGTGCCAAGTCCGTAGATGCAGGACACCGACGAGACGACGATGGTGTCACGCCTGGTGAGCAGGGAATTGGTGGCCGAGTGCCGTAGGCGCTCCACCTCGGAGTTGATCGAGGAGTCCTTCTCGATGTAGGTGTCGGTCTGCGGGACGTACGCCTCGGGCTGGTAGTAGTCGTAGTAGGAGACGAAGTACTCGATCGCGTTGTTCGGCAGCATCTCGCGCAGCTCGTTGGCGAACTGCGCGGCCAGCGTCTTGTTCGGCAGCATGACGAGCACCGGCCGCTGCACCCGCTCCGCGATCCAGGCGACCGTGGCGGTCTTGCCGGTACCGGTCGCGCCGAGCAGCACGGTGTCCGTCTCCCCCGCCCGGACGCGCTGTTCGATCTCGGCGATCGCCTGCGGCTGATCGCCGGCCGGAACCATAGCGCTCACGACATCGAACGGCGCGACCCTGCGCTTCAAATCGGTAACCGGACGCACGTGCCTACCTTCCTCGCCTCAGGATTCAACTCTAGGCATGGGGTCTGACATTCCGGGACGAGTCGCAGGCACGCCGGCGGAGGTCGGCCCATAGTTCGGTGACCCGGCGGTCCAGGTCGTCGAGCGAGCCCGAGTTGTCGATCACGACGTCGGCGACCGCCAGCCGCCGCTCCCTGCTCGCCTGCGCGGCCATCCGGTCCCGCGCCTGGGCCGCGGTCATGCCGCGGCGGGCGACGAGCCGGTCGAGCTGCACGTCGGGCGGCACGTCGACCACCACGACGACGTCGAAGTCCGCCGGCCGCCTGCTCTCGGCGAGGAGCGGCACGTCGTGCACGATCACCAGGTCCTGGCCGGGTGCGGCGGCCGCGATCGCCGCGCGCTCTGCCGCGGCCATCCACTCGCGGACCAGGGGGTGCACGATCGCGTTCAGCTTGGCCCGCATCGCCTGGTCGGAGAACACGATGGCGCCGAGCCGGTCCCTGTCAAGCGAGCCGTCCGGGCGGAGCACCCCGGCTCCGAAGGCGGCGGCGATCCCGGCGAGCCCGGGCGTTGCCGGCGCGACCACCTGCCTGGCGGCGACGTCCGCGTCGATGATCACGGCGCCGCGGGCGGCCAGCCGACGTGATACCTCGCTCTTGCCGGATCCGATGCCCCCGGTCAGCCCCACTCGCAGCACCGCCATGGGCACCAGGGTATGGGAGCGTCACGAGCTAGGGGCCGGCGGCATCTCGCGATAGGGGGGCGTGCTCGAGGTGACCGGCTCGGTGGTGCCGCCGTTGCCCACGTTGTTGCCGCTGACCGCGGACAGGCTCGGCGGCGGCAGGTAGGGCTGGAAGCGGGCCGGGGCGGCCAGGTCGGCCAGGGCGGAGGTCGGGGTCGACGCGGCCACGGGACCCGTCCCCGCGCTCGACGTCGCGCTTGGTCCGGCGCCGCCCGACGTGACCACCACGGTGGTCACGCCCCCGCCCGCTAGCACGGCCGCGGCGAGCATCGCGGCGCCCGCGTGGCGCACCGCGCGACGACGACGCACGCCCTGGTGGATGCGGTCGAGTGTGTCGGGAGGCACGGTTACCCGCTGGACGGCGTCGTGCATCAGCCGGGTCAGGCGATCCGGGCCGAGCGGCTCGGTCATGGTGCCCCCTCAAGCAGCAGTCCGAGCTTTCCCATGGCCCGAGAGATGTAGCTCTTGACCGCGCCGGTGCTGACCCCCATCAGCTCGGCGATCTCGGCCTCGGGCAGATCGGCCCAGTACCGCAGGACCACGGCCTCCCGCTGCCTGGCGGGAATCCTGCGCAGCGCGTGGATGACCTCTTGCCTGGAGATGGCCGCGCAGGCGCCTTCCTCCGCGCTGGCGGCGGGGGGCGCCGGACGCGGCGCGTGCCGCAGCCGGATCAGCCGCCTGCGCAGTTCGGATCGGGCCAGGTTGACGACGGTCTGCCTGAGGTAGGCAAGCGGAGTGTTCACCGGCCTGCAGTCGAGCGCGTGATGGACCCGGATGAAGGCCTCCTGGACGACATCCTCCGCCGCCGCCATGTCCCCGACGAGCAGCACCGCCATCCGCAGGAGCTGCTGGTAATGCCCGACATACAGGGTCGTGAACTCGTCAAGGCCCTGCTGCTGGTTCGGCGACTCAATGATCATCAGACCGGCCCCAGGATCCGCGACGTGTCCTACCACTCTAACGTGCAGATACCCCGGGTAAGCCAGACGGTTGGTCGCGGACGAGTCTCGTTACGGTTACGGCCGGGGGCGGCACGCCGCCCCCGGCCGTTAGCGATCGTGCTAGTTCTGGCCGCCCGACAGCTTCTCGCGCAGGGCCGCCAGGGCCTCGTCCGAGGCCAGGGTGCCGGTAGCCGCGGCGCCCGGCGTCGAACTCGAGGTGACCGCGCCGGTACCAGGAGCGCCCGCGCCGGCACCGCCGGAACGGGATCCGCCGGAACGGGAACCGCGCGCGCCGCGCGTCCCGGCGCCGCCGGCGGCGCCGGACTCGCCGGGCTCGCCGACTGCGGCGTTCGCCTCCTCCTCGTCGGCCGCGCGGCGGGACTCCTCCACCTGGCGCCGGTGCGCCTCGAACCTGGCCCGTGCCTCGGCGTACTGGTGCTCCCACTCCTCGCGCTGCTTCTCGTAGCCGGGCAGCCACTCACCGGTCTCCGGGTCGAAGCCCTCCGGGTACTCGTAGTTGCCCTGCTCGTCGTAGGAGGCCGGCATGCCGTACAGGGTCGGGTCGAAGTCGTCGCCGACGGCCTCGCCGATCGTGCCCTCGTTCGCCTGCTTCAGCGACAGGCTGATCCGGCGGCGGTCCAGGTCGATGTCGATGATCTTGACGAAGATCTCGTCGCCAACCTGGACGACCTGCTCGGGGATCTCCACGTGCCGGTCGGCAAGCTCGGAGATGTGCACCAGGCCCTCGATGCCCTCCTCGACCCGCACGAACGCGCCGAACGGCACGAGCTTGGTCACCCGGCCCGGCACGACCTGGCCGATCTGATGCGTGCGCGCGAACTGCTGCCACGGGTCTTCCTGGGTGGACTTCAGCGACAGCGAGACGCGCTCGCGGTCCATGTCCACGTCCAGCACCTCGACGGTGACTTCCTGGCCCACCTCGACGACCTCGCCCGGGTGGTCGATGTGCTTCCAGGACAGCTCGGACACGTGCACAAGGCCGTCCACCCCGCCGAGGTCGACGAACGCGCCGAAGTTGACGATCGAGGACACCACGCCCTTGCGGATCTGCCCCTTGGACAGGGTGTTGAGGAAGGTGTGGCGAACCTCGGACTGAGTCTGCTCCAGCCACGCCCGGCGGGACAGCACCACGTTGTTGCGGTTCTTGTCCAGCTCGATGATCTTGGCTTCGATCTCGCGGCCCACGTACGGCTGCAGATCGCGCACGCGGCGCATCTCCACCAGCGAGGCCGGCAGGAAGCCGCGCAGCCCGATGTCGAGGATCAGGCCGCCCTTGACGACCTCGATCACGGTACCCGTGACCACGCCGTCCTCGTCCTTGATCTTCTCGATCGTGCCCCAGGCGCGCTCGTACTGCGCCCGCTTCTTGGACAGGATCAGCCGGCCTTCCTTGTCCTCCTTCTGCAGGACAAGTGCCTCGATGTGCTCGCCGGTCTTGACGACCTCGTGCGGGTCGACGTCATGCTTGATGGACAGTTCGCGGGACGGGATCACGCCTTCTGTCTTGTAGCCGATATCGAGCAAGACCTCGTCTCGGTCGACCTTTACGACTGTTCCTTCGACGATGTCACCGTCGTTGAAATACTTGATGGTCTCGTCGATCGCGGCGAGGAATGCCTCCTCGGACCCGATGTCGTTGACCGCCACCTTGGGGGTCGAGTTGGCTTGCGTGCTGCTCGTCATGTGTGGGTTGGCTCCGGATGCGGACAGGGAAAGTTTTGTGGGACGCGCCAATATCCTCAGGACCTGCCAGAACTAGCGGGGGCCAGCCACGGCACGCCCAGCGGCCGCCCGGGACAGTCACGCGACGCGATGCCGTATGACCACGACGGAATGCACGAGGACACAGCGCAGCGTTCAGCTTACATGAGAGCCGACCCGGAGGGTCAATTTAGCCCGGCCACAATACGGCCACGGTACGGCCCCAGTACTAGTGCGCGGCCTCGGCCCAGCTGTGGCCGGTGCCAACCGAGACGTCCAGGGGGACGCGCAGGGAGGCGGCGCCGGCCATCGCGGCGCAGACCAGGTCGCGGGCCGTCTCGTACTCGCCCGGGGCGACCTCGACGATGAGCTCGTCGTGCACCTGCAGGAGCATCCGGGACCGCAGGCCCGCGGCGGCGAGCGAGCTGTCCACGGCCAGCATGGCCACCTTGATCACGTCGGCGGCGGAGCCCTGGATCGGGGCGTTCAGCGCCATTCGTTCGGCCATCTCGCGCCGCTGCCTGTTGTCCGAGGTGAGGTCGGGCAGGTACCTCCGGCGGCCCATCATGGTGGCGGTGTAGCCGTCCATCCGGGCCCGGGATACCACCTCGTGCAGGTAGTCGCGGACCCCGCCGAACTCGGCGAAGTACTCCTCCATCAGCCCGCGTGCCTCTTCCGTGCTGATCCGCAGCTGCTGGGACAGGCCGAAGGCGGAAAGGCCGTAGGCCAGGCCGTAGTTCATCGCCTTGATCTTGGCCCGCAGCTCCGGGCCCACCTCGTCGGGCGGGACGCCGAAGACGCGGGACGCGGTCGCCGCGTGGAAGTCGTGCCCGGACTCGAACGCGGCGATCAGCGCCTCGTCGCCGGACAGGTGCGCCATGATGCGCAGCTCGATCTGGCTGTAGTCGGCCGACAGCAGGCACTCGTAGCCCGCGCCGACGATGAAGCCCTCCCTGATGCGCCGGCCCAGGTCACTGCGGATGGGGATGTTCTGCAGGTTGGGGTCGGTGGAGGAGAGCCTGCCCGTGGCCGCGATCGTCTGGTTGAACGTGGTGTGGATCCGGCCGTTCTCCCCCGCCATCGGGATCAGCGAGTCCACGATCGACATCAGCTTGGCCACGTCGCGGTGCCGCAGCAGGTGCTCGAGCAGCGGGTGGCCGGTCTGGGCGAGCAGGTTGGTAAGG
>JASHTQ010000757.1 GCA_030040475.1 Streptosporangiaceae bacterium | reverse complement strand
GCCGGCCCGCCGGGCGGCGCCAGGGCGGTGCTCGCGCTGCGCGAGCGGAACGGCGAGCTGCGCGGCGTGATGGAGGTGACCTGGCCGGAGCCGATCCCAGACTTCACCCCCGGGGTACGCCAGCACCTGTCGGCCCTTGCCGCGGGCTGCGCGAGGATTCTCGGCGCTCGCCTCGCGCTCGGGGACCTGGCCGCCGCGCAGCCGAGGGCGGCGCTGTTCACCCTTCTCGACGACCTGGCCGAATCGGTGCTCGTGCTGCGGGCCATCAGGGACCCGGGCGGGCAGGTGGCCGACTTCAGCATCGAGCACGTCAGCCCCGGCTACCGCGACCCGGCCGGCCGGGCGGGGACCGACCTGACCGGGCTGACCCTGATCGAGGCATACCCGGCCAGCGTGTCGGGCCAGGGCCTGTTCGCCCGGGCGGTGCAGGTCCTGGCCGGCGGCGTCCCGCAGGACGTCCCTGGCCCGCTCGGCGGGTCCCTCGGCCTGGCCGGGCAGGCCCAGGCGGCGTCGACCACCGGCGCGGGCGAGACCCGGCAGGACCCTGGCGAGGAGTACGTCCCGCTGGCCGATCTGCGCGCGGCCAGCTTCTTCGACGGCGTGATCGTCACCTGGCGCCGCGACGCCGCCGCGGGCCAGCTTGCCGCGCTGCTCGACCACGCGCAGCGCCTTGGCAGGCTGGGCGGCTGGGAGGAGAACCTCGTCACGGGCACGGTCCGCTGGACGGCTTCGGCGTTCGAGCTGTTCGGCCTGGACCCGCGGCCGGGAACGGAGATCCCGCTTGCGGACCTGCACAGCTACGTGATGGCGGTGGACAAGCCGGCGGTGAAGCGCTTCCACCAGGGCCTGGCCGAGCACAAGGAGCCCGCCACGGCCACCTTCCGCGTCGTCCACCCCGACGACCGCGGCATCAGGCAGATCCGGGTCTTCGCCGAGCCGGTGGTTGACGCCGCGGGCCTGGTGGTGGCGTTGCGCGGGGCCTTCCAGGACGTCTCGTCGCACTACCACACGCAGGTCGCGCTCGAGGCCACGCAGGACCAGCTCGCGGACAGCGAGCAGCGCGCGGCGGAGGAGCGGCTGCTCGCGCTGCGGCTGCAGCGGGCGATCATGCCGCCCAACGCGACGCCGGTGGAAGCGGCGGGAATCGACGTCGCCGTGCGCTACCGGCCGGTCGGAGAGGGCCAGCTCGTCGGCGGCGACTGGTACGACACGCTGCTGCTGCCCGGCAACGACGTGCTGCTCATCGTCGGCGACGTGGCGGGCCACGGCATTGACGCGGTGACCGGGATGGTCGCGGCGCGCAACTCGCTGCGCGGCCTCGCCATCACCGGGGCAGGCCCGGCCGAGCTGCTCCGCATGCTGAACGGCGTCATGTGCCACCTCACCTCGGGAGTTGTCGGCACCGTGGTGTGCGGGCTTTACGATCCCCGCACGCGCCTGCTGCGCTGGGCGCGCGCGGGGCACCTGCCGCCGGTTCTGGTCCGCGACGGCATCGCCCGCACGCTGCCGCTGCCCGGCGGAGTCCTGCTCGGCATGGACCCGGACGCGGAATACGAGGAATCCACCCAGTCACTGGAGCCCGGCGACAGCCTGCTGTTGTTTACCGACGGGCTGATCGAGCGGCGCGGTGACTCCATAGAGGACGTCCTTGCGGAGTTCGTCGCGAACGTGACCGCGGACCACGACGGGTCCCCGGCGTCGGACCTGACCGCCGCGGCTCGGGCCGATCGCGTGCTCGCGAGCAGGGCGTCCGACACCGGCGACGACGCCTGCCTCGTGGTCGTCCGCATCCGCTGAGCCGGGACCTCAGGCCGGCCCGCCGGCGCGCGCTCAGGGCTCAGGCTGGCTGACCCACCGCCGCGCGGTGAACGTCTCGATTACCCACCGGCCGCCGAACCGGTCGATGCCGCAGGCTCGTGTGCCGCCGATCGCGGCGTTGGCGTCGTCGTTCGCCGGCGAGGCGTTGACGTGCGTCATCCCGGTGGCCAGGCCGGCCGCGAACCGGGCGCCGCGCTCGGGGTCCGCGGTGAACACGGCGCCGGATCGGCCGTATTCGCACCTGTTCGCGATGCTGAGCGCGTCGTCGCCGTCCCTGGCCCGGATCACGGTGATCACCGGGCCGGACACGGCCTCCCGCGCCGTCGTCATATCGCCCCGCGCCAGCAGCACGTGCGGCGGCAGCAGCAGCCCGGTCGGGCCGCGCGGCTCGCCGCCGAGGACCTGCCGCGCGCCCTCGTCCGTGACGCGCTTCAGCATGTCCTGTGCCGCGCTGAGCCGTGCCGCGCTGAGCAACGGCCCGACATCGGTGTCGACGGCAGCCGGATCGCCGGCCCGCAGGCACCGCACCTCGGCCACCAGCCGGTCGGCGAACTCGTCGTACACCCTGCGATCCACGATGAGCCGGTTGGCGATCATGCAGATCTGGCCGTGGCGGAAGAAGGACCCGAACACGGCGGCGTCCGCCGCACGCCCCACGTCGGCGTCGTCGAGCACGACGAGCGGGCCGGGGCCGCCGAGTTCGAGGGCCAGCCGCTTGGCGGCGGCGACCCCGGCCGCGCGGGCCAGCCGATCCCCGACCGAGGCTGAGCCGGTGAACGAGACGACGCCGGGGATGCAATGCGCCACGATCGCCTCGCCGATCTCGCTGCCCGCGCCGATCACGACGCTGAGCAGGCCGTCCGGCAGCCCGGCCTCTTCGAGGACCCGGGTGAGCAGCAGGCCGCCGGTGACGGGCGTGTCGCTGGCGGGCTTCAGCACGACCGCGTTCCCCGCGGCCAGCGCCCCCGCCACGCACCGGCTCGAGCGGTGCATGGGGAACTCCGAGGAGCCGATCACCGCCACCACCCCGACCGGCTGCCGGTAGACGCGGCTCTCCCGGCCGGGTGCATCTGAAGGGACGATGCTGCCTGCCGCGCTGTACGGCACGGATGCCGCCTCGAGCAGCACCGATCGCACCAGGCCCCACTCGAGTTCGGCCCTGGCACGGATGCTGCCGGTCTCACGGACCAGCCAGTCCACGATCTCGGCCCGGCGATGCTGCACCACGGCCGCCGCGGACAGCATGATCTCCGCCCGGCAGGCAGGCGACTGCGCCGCCCAGCAGCGCTGCGCCGACGGCGCGGCCGCAAGGGCACGGCAGAGGTCGCCGACGTCCGCGAGCGGGATCTCGGCGAGCGACCCCCCGCTCCACGGGTCGGTGTCGACCGCGATCCGGCCGCTTCTCCCGGCCCGCCAACGTCCGCCGAGCGGCATCGTGTCGAAGCCGTCGTAACGGGCAGGAGCGACCCATTCCCCTGACGTTGCCATAGCACATCCCGGCTACCCCGCCTCAGCCGGGCTACACACGGCCGCCGGGCGCCGTTCGGTTGCCCCGCCGGAGACTACGGCCGGGTCAGGATGAGGAGGAACCGCTCGCTTTCGCCTGCAGGCTGGTGATCAGGTCGTGTGTCGGCTTGGTCCCGGCGCCTATGGTCAGCCCGGTCACGGCCAGATCCAGCAACGTATTGACGTGGCTGGTCGCGATCGTCTGAAGCAGGAAGAGCCCGAAGCCGCCGGATATCCCTATCCCGCATACGCTCGCGATCGCCCAGAAGAGAATTGCCCGGTTAGTGCGCAGCGTGTCCAGGCTCGCCTGGTCGTCGGCAGCCTGATCGACCAATGGCTGGACGTCCCCGGCCGTCTGCTGCGGGTCCGCGGCCGCCTTTTGAGCCCTCGCCTTGGACTCGGCGGCCTCCTGCTTCAAGGTCTTCTTCGCCCCGGTCTGCCCGCCAGGGCCCTGCCGGAGAATCTTCTGCATCAAAGGGTTGGCCAGCCGAGGGCGTCCGGGCTCGACGGTGCCCGCGGCGCTGGGAGCGGCCTTCCCCGGAGCGCCGGCGACCTGGGAAGAGGCGGTGGCGCCCGAGGTCCCCGCGGCGCCGGGCGTGCTTCCCGCCGCGCCGGCCTGCACCTTGCCTTGCATCACTATCTGGCTCAATGGTTCGAGAAAGCGCTCCAGCGCAGCCGTGGCGGCTATCACGCCCGCATAGGGAACGTAGTTCTTCGCGAAACCGATAGTGCTCGGCTTGATCACGTATTTGTACGCGAACCACATGCCGACGATGGCGGCAAGGACGGCGATCATCGATGGAACGGTCACCCAGGCGCTGGCCGGAGCGGCAGCCTTCGAGGATGACACCGGCGTGGTGGTAGTCGTACCGGTGTCCTGGTGCTTCTCGACGTTCGAGACAGTTACCGTCGGCAAGGCATTCCCCCACGATACAAAGCGCCTGAATACCACCGATACCCGGCAAAAACGACTTCTGTCGGGTGTCGGTAAAGACAGGTTCTTAGTATGGTTTGCCCGGGCCGGGAATGCCACCGGAACGTCAGCCGAGCGGGCCGGGCCGGCGGCGCGGCGCAGATACCACTCCCCGTTCGGCAAAATAAAGGCTCTGACTGTCCGGACATGTACAGGCCCGGCGTCCGGGGAGGGGCTCCGGACCGCCGGGCCTGCACGTTCTTCGCCGAAGCGGCGCCAGGCGGGGCTAGCGGGGCTAGGCCGCCATGGCGGTCGCCCGGTCGTAGACCGCGAGCGTCTCGCCCGCGATCCGGTCCCAGGAGTACCTGGACCTGGCCCGGTCGGCCGCCGCGACCCCGTACGCCTCGACGAGCATCGGGTGGGCGAGCAGCTGCCGGATCCGCGACGCGAGCAGGGCGGGCCGGCCGGGCGGGATCAGGATGCCGGTCGTACCGTCGACCACGGCGTCCATGTGACCGCCCACCGGAGGCGCTATCACCGGCGTACCGCACGCCATGGCCTGCAGCGAGATCGTGCCGGAGGTCTCGTGCGGGGACGTGCTGACCACCAGGTCGGCAGAGCGCAGCAGGGCGGGCATCTTGCCGCGGTCGACCCGGCCGGTGAACATGACCCGGTCGGAGATGCCCAGCGTCCCGGCGAACCTGGCCAGGCCGACGTAGCCCTCGTCGGTCGGCAGGTCGGCGCGGGCCGGGCCGCCGACGATCATCAGCTCGGCGCCGGGGACCCGGGTCAGTGCCCGCAGCAGCGTCTCGAACGCATCGCGCTCCTTGAGGTCCGCCGCGGTGAGCAGCCGTGGCCGGCCGTTCCGCTTGGCGACCGGGCCTTCCGGGGTGAACGCGTCGGTGTCGACGCCCCACGGGACGACCCTGATGGCGGACCGCTGGACGCCGAGGCTGGCGAGGTCCGACACCTCGGCGGAGTTGGTCGCGACCACGGCGGCGGCGCTGCGCCCGATGGCGGGCTCGAGCCTGAGCCTGGCCGCGGCCGCGCCGTCCGCCTTCGCGCCGGCCTTTACCCGGTGCCGTCCCTCGATGACGCCGAGCGAGCTGAACTCCTGCACGACCGGTATGTCGAGGTCGCGCGCGGCGGCGAGCGCCGCCAGGCCGCTGGTCCACCGCATCGCGTGCACGACGTCCGGCCGCTCGCGGTGCCAGTGCTCGCGCAGCGGGGCGCTGAACGCGGGAACCCGCTCGAGCAGGTCGGCATCGCGCTGCCCGTCCCGCTCGTCGCCGGCTGCGGCCGGACCGGCGTCGATGTGGCGGATCCGCACCCCGTCTTCGAGCTCTGCCTGGTCGGGCGCGTCGCTGCGCTGCTTCTGGGCGTAAACGGTCACCTGGTGACCGTGCCTGGCGAGCATGCGGGTGAGCTCGCCAAGTCCGATGTCGTCACTGTCCGGGCCATCCCCCGCGCGCGGACGCAGCGGCGTCGCGTGCTGGGCTACCATGGCGATCTTCATCAGGGCCTCCTCGCCGACGAACCTCTGTCACGGTGTTCGTCCTAGGAGGCGGAAAAAGTGGCACCCGATCCGCACGCTCCGCGAAAACACCGTGTCGCGTAGAGCGTGCCTGCGTCGTAGGCACCACTTGCTGACAGCATATCCCACGTTCGGGGTCCGCAAACACCAAAGCCGCGGCGGGTTAGCCCGCGGCGGCCTCCGCCACGCTGTCGAAGACGGGAATGAGCCGGTCAGCGGTGGTGAGACGGAGAATTTTCGCCACCGCCGCCTGCGGCGAAACCAGCGCGAGGACGCCGCCCTGCCGGTCCAGCGAGCGGTTCACCCGCAGCAGCGCGTGCAGCGCGGAGGAGTCCATGAACCGCAGCCCGGACATGTCGATGATCATGGTCCGCGGCTGCGCGGACACCTCCTCGTCCAGCAGCCGGTGCAACTCGTCGGTATTGGTCACGTCGGCCTCGCCGGTGATCTCCACCAGCGTGTACGGTTCGCCGGCGGACTCCCGGGCCCTCACAGAGACCGTCAGCAGATCCACGCACTTGTTGTACCACACGGCGGATGGCAACGGGATACTCCTCAGCACGTCAAAAGCCGTCCGGGAACTCGCCCCGGACGGACGCCGGAATGGCTGGTCAGCGGGATAGCGTCATGTGCAGCCTGATCGTCGTACCCGTTTCATCCGAGCGCATCTCGACCTCGTCGCAGACCTGGTTCACGATCCACAGGCCGTGACCGCCCAGTGCATCGAGCGCGGGCCGGCGCCGGCCCGCCAGCGGGTCCGGGATCGTGCCCCTGTCGCGGATCTGGCAGACGATCTCCCTGGTGTCGTACCAGATATCGAGGCATCCGGGAGACTTGGCGTGCCTGACGGTGTTCGCCGCGACCTCGCTGACCGCGAGCATGAGGTCGATGGCACGGGATTCGGTCAGCCCGGCCCGCAGCGCATGCCTGTGCACCAGGGCGCGGACCGCCGACAGGTCAGTGGTGTAGACGAAGGCCATGACACCATGCACGGGAGGAGACAGCGGACTGCCGCGGCCCGGCGTGGGGGCCAGCGGAAAGGCGGGTTCGTCCGGCGCTTGAGGGCGCCGCGCGCGGCTTGCATCCCGGGCCATCAGCAGCCACCCTACACCGGCACGGGAAACGGCACGTGAAAGCGCCGCCGGTCTGGATGAATGCCGGATCCGCGGCATATGGTGCCGGTCGGGTACGTGTATCCGTCGCCAGCGGGGTAGACGAAGGGGCGACCCGAGTCCGCGGCTCCGGCGAGTGGCCCGAGCCGCCCGTCTTTCGGAGGTAGATATGCGAGTCGGCGGGGTCATTTTGCTTATCTGGCTGATCATCGGGGCGATTGCGGCGGGCCAGCGCGGCTACTACGGTTCTTCCTCGACCACCTGTGCGCACGCCGGCGATATCGTGGCGACGGTCGCCGCGGGTCCGCTCAACTACGTGGGCGTGAACCCGAAGATCTCGTGCCACTTGCCCTCCCCGAGTAGCTGACGCACCGGCGGCCGCCATGCCCGAACCCCCTAACGAGCCCGAACCCTACTAATGGCACGGCCGTATCGGCTACCCGGCCGTCGGCCGCCTAAACGCGCCGAGCGCGGCCAGGCGATCTGCGCCGCCGCCGGTTAGCTCAGCGGCCCGGGCCGCAGGCCGCCTCGCGCGCCGTCACCAGGTCCTCGACCAGGCCCGCGTAGGCGACGCCGCGGCTTTCCGCGTCCGGGCCGCGCAGCACGGCCGACGGGTGGATGGTGGCGACCACCAGCCCGTGCCACGAGCCGAGGGACGCGTCCTCGACCTTGCCCTTGTGCTCCCCGACCCGGAAGCGCGAGCCGAACATCGCCTCGCCGGCGACCGCGCCGAGCAGCACCACGAGCCGCGGCCCGACCGTCCCGAGTTCGGCCTCGAGCCAGAACTCGCAGGCCTTGATCTCGGTGCCGTTCGGGCGCTGGTGGATCCGGCGCTTCCCGCGCGCGGTCCACTTGAAGTGCTTGACGGCGTTGGTCAGGTACACGTCCTTGCGGGCGATGCCGCTGTCGGCAAGCGCCCGGTCGAGCACCCGCCCGGCCGGCCCGACGAACGGATGGCCGTGCTTGTCCTCCTGGTCGCCGGGTGTCTCGCCGACAAGCACCAGCGCGGCGTCGACGGGCCCCTCGCCGAACACGGTCTGCGTCGCCCGCTTGTACAGGTCGCAGCGCGTGCACGAGGCCGCGTTGTCCGCGAGTTCCTGCCAGCTGGTCACATCACGCCCCCTACCCGGGCACGGCCTCCGCCACGCCCGGGATCGCGCGCCCGTTCGCCTGGCCGGTCCCGCCCGGACAGCTCGCCGTGAATTGTGCGGAGCGCCGGCCGGCGGCGCTTATCGTGTGCGTGTGGAGGAACTGTCCGATTCATCCCGTCTGGTGACCGATCCAGAGGGATTGCGGCGCCGGCTGGCCGCCGACGGGTACCTGTTCTTCCGCGGCCTGCTGCCCGAGGACGAGATCTGGGCGGCCGGGCAGATCGTCCTGGAGCGGCTGCGCTCCGGCGGCTGGGTCGACGACAGGGGCATACCGTCGGTCCGGCCGCGCGCGGTCAACTCCATGGACGCGCTGTCCGACACGGCGTTCCGCGCGGCGATGTTCGGCGCAGCCTTCAACCGGATCCCGTACCTGCCCGAGCTGCGCACGCTGGTCAGGCGCATCCTCGGGCCGGGGGCGTTCTCCTACCCGGCCAAGGTGCTGCGCGCCGTCTACCCCGAACGTCCCGAGGCACGCCCGCGCGGCCGCTACATCCACTACGACTACGGGGTCTCCGGCGTCCAGGACATGCTGACGAGCTGGATCCCGCTGATGGAGATCCCGATCCTGCTCGGCGGACTGGCGCTGCGGCCCGGCGGACACCTCGGGCCGCCCGGCCGGCCGCGGCCGCTGAGCAGATCCGAACCCGGCTGGGCGACGACCACCTACCGGCCCGGTGACGCGATCATCTTCCACTGCCTGACCCCGCACGCCGCGCTGCCCAACTGGGGCTCGGCGCTGCGCATCTCCGGCGACTTCCGCTGGCAGGGGCAGGACCAGCCGGCTCCCGCCGAGCTGGTCCTCGGACCCAGCGCCCAGCCGCCGGAGATGTTCAGCAGGTTGTTCAGTGCCCAGCCGTGGTGGGAACCTGTTCCCGCCGGGCTTGTCCTGTCCCCCCGTGCGCAGCTGGTCGCCGTCCCGCCGGCACCCTCGCGCCTGGTGGCCATGCACCCCGGCTGGCAGCGCTGGCGCCCGCCGGCGGCGGCCGTGCACTGAGCAAAGAGGCGGAGATCATGACAGTTACCCCGGTGCAGCTTGACGCAGGCCGGCAGCGCCAACTGGCCGCCACGATCTTCAATCACGTCTGGGACCTGCTGGTCAAGGCGGATCGCACGGTCGGCGACGACGACGAGATGCTGCACGGCGCGCACGCGAGCCGCTATCACTGGGGCGCCGCGGGCGAGCCGGTGCACTGGGCACGCGGCGAGTGGCAGTGCTCGAGGGTCTATGCCGTCCTCGGCCGCTTCGAGCCCGCCCTGCACCATGCCCGCCGGTGCCTGGAACTGGCCACGCAGCACGATCTCGGGCCCTTCGACGTCGGCGTCGCGCACGAGGCGATCGCCCGTTCCTACCAGCTGATCGGCGATGCCGAGATGACGGCCAGGCACGTGGCCCTCGGCCGGGCGGAATCCGCCAAGATCACCGACGCGGAAGAGCGCGACCTGCTGGACGCCGACCTGGCCGGCCTGAGCTGAGCGCGCGGCGGACCTCATCCGGCGCCACCGCGATGACGGTCACCGGCAGCCTGCCCCGCCCACGGCCCCGCTTCCGGCGTTTCGCGGCGAGGTGTCCGTAAAGTGGCCGCTATGATCCGCTGCGTGACCCGGAGACGAGCACTGTCCTTCCTGCTCACCGTCGCGCTCGCGGCCCTGGTGCCGGCCGGCGCCGGGACCGCCGGTCCGGCCAGTGCCGCGACCGCCCCGGCCGCGGCCCAGGCGGAGGTCCAGGTCGCGACCCCCGCCGCCACGACCCTGCAGGTCGGCTCCCAGCACCTCAAGCGCTGCGGCGGGTCCCCGGTCGCCTACTGCGGAACGCTCCGCGTCCCGCTCGACTGGCAGCTGCGCGGAAGCCCCGACATCTCGGTCTGCTACCGCTGGTACCCGGCCACAGGTAACGGCCGCCCGGCGGGCACCGTGCTCCCGGTCGAGGGCGGCCCGGGCTATCCCTCGATCCTTTCGGTCGCGCCGGACGGCTACGCCGCGATGTACGGCCCGGTCCTGCGCAGCTTCAACATGCTCGCCATAGACCTGCGCGGCACCGGCTGCTCCACCGTGCTCAACTGCCCCGCGCTGCAGAACTACGCCGGCCCGTCGGGCAGCCTCGCCCTCGCGGCCGTCGTCGGCAGCTGCGCCGACGCGCTCAACACCCGGTGGCGCGCGCCGGGCGGCGGCTACCTGCACGCCTCTGACCTGTTCACCTCCGCCGAATCCGCCGCCGACGTCGCCGCCGTGGTCCGTGCCCTGAGGGTTCCGAAGGTCGACGTCTACGGCGACTCCTACGGCTCCTGGTTCGCCCAGGTCTTCGCGGCCCGCTACCCGTCCCTGGTGCGCAGCCTCACGCTCGACTCGACCTACCAGGTGCAGGGCCTGGATCCCTGGTACCGGAGCACGATCGCGACCATGCCCGCCGACTTCGACACGGTATGCGCCCAGACCCCGGCCTGCGCCGCGGCCGGCGGCGCGTCCTGGCCCCGCATCGAGGCCCTGGCCCGCCGGCTCGCGGCCGAACCGGCCCGCGGCACCGTGCCCGGCCCCGACGGGACCCGGCAGCCGGTGACGATGGGCGTCGTCGGCCTGGTCAACCTGGTCAGCGACTCGGCCGAAGATCCCGCGATCTACGCCGCGCTTGACGCCGCCGCCCGGGCGCTCCTGGACCATCACCAGGCCGCGCCGCTGCTGCGCCTGTACGCGTCGCGGCTGGCCGTCGACGAGGCGTATTTCGGCCAGCCGGTCGGCGAGTACTCGGTCGAGCTGTACATGGCGGTCTCCTGCCAGGACTACCCGCAGCTCTTCCCGCTTGACGCCAGCGAGCCGACCCGGCTGGCCGACCTGCAGGCCGCCGAGGCGACGCTCCCCGCGAGCACGTTCGCCCCGTTCAGCACGGCGCAGTGGCTGGCGATGGACCAGAACACCGAGAACTACACCGCCTGCCTGGACTGGCCCCGCCCGACGATCGCGCAGCCGCCCATCACCGCCGCGCCGCCCTTCCTCCCGCCGCACCTGCCGGTGCTGATCCTCGGCGGCTCGCTGGATACCTGGACGCCGCCCGCCGGGGTGCCCGAGGTCCAGGCCGAGATCGGCGGCGACAGCAGGTTCGTGGTGTTCGCCAACGAGACCCACGTCGTCGGCGAGGGCGATTCCTACGGCTGCGCCTCGGAGATCATCCAGGCCTTCGTGACCGATCCCGCAGTGTTGCAGCGTCTGGATGTGTCCTGCGCCGCGGCCATCCCCGGCATCCGCGCGGTGGGCGCATACCCGGCCAGCCTCGGCGAGGTCGCCCCGCTCACGCTAGCCGCCGGCCAGGCGAGCACGACGGCGCTGCGGCTGCTTGCCGCGGCCGTGCAGACCGCCGGCGACGCGGTCGCCCGCTACGAGTCGGTCGGCGCCTCTCCGGACGCTGGCCTGTACGGCGGGAGCGTGACGGTGTCGGCAAGCGGCGACCAGCTCACGCTGGCCGGCGACGAGCTCGTGCCCGGCGTGAAGATCAGCGGCACCGTGACGATCGGCGCCACCACGATCACCGCCGACCTCACCGCCAAGGGCAACGGCACGACGATCACGGGAATCAAGGCCTCGTGGCCCCTTTACGGGGCCGAGGCCAGAGCCACCGTCAGCACCGCCTCCGCCTACGGATCCACCCCCGCCCCCGAGGGCGTGCCCTACTGACGGAACAGAACGCCAAGCCCCGCCGTGCCGCGGGCATGTCCTGGCTGCGCGGCGGCAAGTACCACTACCGCGAGGAGCCTGCCGAACCGGCCGTCCCGGAGACAAGCGCGGCATAGGCCAGCGCCGCCGCGCAAGCGCCAAGCACCGACCCAGCCACCACCTGGGCCACGGTGTGATCCCGCAGCGCCACCCTGGACCAGGCAAGCAGCCCGACGAGCAGGTAGCCGCCGAGCAGCAGCGGCCCGTAGGTCAGCGCCAGGATCGCCACCGAACCCGACGCCACCGCGCAGTGGATCGAGATCTTCCACACGAACGTGATCGCCGCAAGCACCGCGACGCTGGCCAGCATGAACGCCAGGTACCCGATCAGCAGCCGCGGCGCGCCGAGCAGGACAAGCAGGACCAGCCCGGCAGCGACCGACGCCGTGATGAACGCCAGCACGACAAGGCGCGGCCCCCGCGCGCCCACGTTCCGGTCGCTCCAGCGTCCGTGGCGCACCCCGTAGGAGACGAACAGCGTCGGCAGCACCGCGACGAACAGCGCGGCAAGCAGCCCCCAGCCGACGCCGGCCCAGCCGTCGACCCGCCCGCCGACGCCGACCACGGTGACGATCAGCCAGTTCTTCGGCTCCAGCAGGTAGGTGCACCGCCGGGCAAGGACTTGACGGTCGCCCATGAGCAGACGGTACCGTCCCGGATATGGCGGCACGCACCGGCAGTGAATTCCTCCAGCGGCTGTCCGCGGCCCGCGTCCACGTGGAGATCGGCGGCGAGACCCTGACCGGCGGCGTGGCGGCGCACCCCGCGTTCCGCAACGTCATCAAGACCTACGCCGACCTGTACGACATGCAGCACGACCCCGCCTACAAAGACATCCTCACCTATCCCTCGCCGACGACCGGCGACCCCGTCGCCACCTCCTTCCTCGTCCCGCAGACGCCGGAAGACCTGGCCAAGCGCAGCCAGGCGTTCAAGCTGTGGGCCGATCGCTCGCTCGGCATGCTCGGCCGCACGCCCGATTACCTGAACAGCGCGCTGATGGCCCTGTCGGCCGCGAGCGACTGGTTCGCCCAGGCCAGCCCGGCCTGGGGCGAGAACATCCGGCGCTACGCGGAGCAGGTCCGCGAGCAGGACCTGCTCTGCACCCACACGCTGGTCCCGCCGCAGGCCAACCGCGCGGTCGCCGCGAGCCAGCAGGCCAGGGGCGAGCTGATGGCGCACGTCGTGCGCGAGGACGACAACGGCGTGGTGATCCGCGGCGCCCGCCTGCTCGCCACCATCGGCCCGTTCGCCGACGAACTCCTCGTGTTCCCCTCCACGGTCCTGCGCGCCACCCCGGAGGACAAGCCGTACTCGTTCGCCTGCGCCATCCCGAACGACGCCGACGGCCTGCGCTACCTGGCCCGCGAGTCGCTCGACTACGGCCGCGACCGCCGCGACCACCCGCTCGGCGCCAGGTTCGAGGAACCCGACGCGGTGGTCGTCTTCGACGACGTGCACGTCCCGTACGAGCGGGTCTTCGTGCTCGGCGACCCGGACCTGTGCAACGGGTTCTACTCGCACACCTCGGCCGTCGTGCACATGACCCACCAGGTGCTGGCCCGCACCACGGCCAAGACCGAGTACATCCTCGGCCTGGTCAGCCTGCTCACCGAGGCGATCGGCATCGAGCAGTTCCAGCACGTCCAGGCCGACGTGGCCGAGGTCATCACGACGCTTGAGACGCTGCGCGCGCTGGCCCGGGCCGCCGAGGCCGACGCCGCGCCGAACGCCTTCGGCGTGCTCACCCCGGCCTGGCCGCCGCTGAACACGGCCCGCAACCTGTACCCGAAGCTCTACCAGCGGTTCCCGGAGATGCTGCGCAAGTTCGGCGCCTCCGGCCTGATGGCCACGCCGACCCACGCGGACGTCACCGGGCACGCGGCCGCCGACATCGAGACCTACCTGCAGGCCGCCACGCTCGGCGGCGCCGACCGGGTCAGGCTGTTCCGGCTGGTCTGGGACGCCTGCATCTCCGCCTTCTCCGGCCGCCAGGCGCTGTACGAGTACTACTTCTTCGGCGACCCGGTGCGGATGGCCGGCGCGTACGTCGCCAGCTACGACCGCGAACCGTACAAGGCCGTGGTCCGCGCCTTCCTCGACCGCGGCTAACGGCGCGGCGAATCAGGCAAAACGGGGTATGGAGGCTACTATCACAACATGCTCTGGGCTGGGTCGGCGGAGGAGACATGAGCAAGGGGACGCTGATCGTTTTCATCTGGATCCTCATCGGTGCCGCCGCGGCCGGCCAGCGCGGCTACTTCAGCCAGAACAACTTCGGCTGCACCCAGGGCGCGACGGTCGCGCTGACGATCGTCGCGGGGCCGCTGAACTACATCGGCCTGGATCCCCAGATCGCCTGCTCCACCCCGAAACCCAGCGGCTAGGCGACGCCTGCCTGCTGCCGCGCACCACCCGCCGTTCGGCATGATTTTTAAAGATTTCTATTCAGAACGAGCCGTGGTCTCACTTCCACGATCGCGGCGCCTCGGGCTTCCGCGAGCGGCTGGGCCGGGACTACCAGGAGTGGCTGATCTCGTTCGGCATCCGCCGCGGCCAGCGCTGGCCACCCGCCAGTTCGAATAGCTGGCGCGAGTCCAGCCCGGTTCGGGCAATCCGCCGCGCTACGGTTGGAATGGACGAGCAGAGCAACGGGGATGGGAGAAGATCATGGCGCCAGATCTCAACAAGATCGCGGAGACAGTCCGCCGCAACCAGCA